>DATHEP010000438.1:0-8448 GCA_035318525.1 Conexibacter sp. | reverse complement strand
AACGGCCAGCGAGCCGGGCGAGGTCGACCGCAGCCTCGGTGTGCCCTGCACGCTTCAACACGCCACCTGGTCGGGCTCGGAGCGGGAACACGTGCCCGGGCCGGTTGAAGGCGGGTGCGAGCACGTCGCAGCGGTCGCTCGTCAACGAGGCGCAGATCACGCCGGACGTGTGGCGCAGGAAGAAGCCCATCTTGTCCGTCGTCACCGCCTGCGCGGCCATGATCAGGTCGCCCTCGTTCTCGCGCGCCTCGTCGTCGGCGGCGACGACGATGCCGCCGCGGCGGATCTCCTCGATCGCCGCTTGGACGGCGGGGATCATGCCCCGCCGCCGAGCTGGCCGAAGCCGCCGCGAAAGTACGCGAGCGGTGCGCCGTCGCGCGCCCACGCCTCGATCACGTGAGCGAGGAACACGGTATGCGTGCCGCCGGTGATGGTGTCCGACACGCGGCAGTCGAGCGACGCGAGCGCGCCGTCGACGAGCGGGGCGCCGGAGGGCCCGCGCGCGATCTCCACGCCGGCGAACTTGCCGCGCCCCTTGTCGGCGAAGCGGCGCGCGAGCTGCTGCTGGTGGTCGGCGAGGACGCTGACCGCGAACGTCCGCCGGTCGAGGATCGCGTTGCGCGTGTCGCTCGTCGCGTTGAGGCACACCAGCAGCATCGGCGGCTCGAGCGAGAGCGACGTGACGGCGCTCGCGGTCGTGCCGAAGTCCTCGCCGTCGAGCTGCGTGGTGACGATCGTCACGCCGGTGAGGAAGCGCCCGATCGCGTCGCGAAAGGCGTCCACCTCGACGCACGCGGGATGAGCGAATTGCGCCATGACCCCATTGAACTGCGCGCGACCCGCTGCGTCCAAGACCGCCTGTCGATTAGGTGATAAAGAGGCTCTATGCTGCGCCGGCACCCGGGCCGCGTCGCCCCCGCGCGCGACGACGGCCCTCCCCCGCCGGGCGGGCGGGGAAGGGCCGCTTGCACAGCTCCGCGCTCAGGCGCGGCTGCTCGTGCCGGCCGTCTGCTCGGCCAGCTCGATGATCGCCGGCTCGCTGTGGCCGGGGTACTCGGCCAGCAGGCCGGATCCGACGAGGTTCTCGCGCGCGGCACGCGCGAGCTCCGCGGAGGCGTACTCGACCATCACGTAGACCTCGTTGCGGTCCTCGACGCCGCGGAACAGCCGATGGCCTTCCGCCCTGCTGCGGGTGTTCGGCTGGTCGAGCTCGAACTTCGCCCGCCAGGCGTCGTAGTCCTCCACGTTGATGCGCGTCAACACGAACGGCATGCCTAGTTCTCCTCGGGCAGGGGGTACTCGATCACGTGCTCGGAGATGTCGACGTCTCTGTCGAGGAAGTCGTACTCGCGCAGCGCGTCGACCTGCGCCTGGATCCCGTCGAGGTCCATGCTCGTCGCCGCCTGCGGCAGGCTGACCTTGGCGGCGACGTCGGCCGGGATGTTCGAGAACGTCGTCAGCACCTCACGCAGCTCGTCCTCATGCGTGCCCGCGTACTCCATGGATCTCTGCACGCCGAGCTGGAAGCGCCGCACGACGTCGGGGTTCTCCTCGACGAATCTGCTCGACATGATCACCGTCGCGAACGGCAGGTTTGGCTGGATCTCGACGTTCGAGCCCGCGAGGATGTTGACTGACGTGTTGTCCACCAGGTCGGTCAGGAACGGCTCGACCTGGCTGACCGCGTCGACGCGTCTGGCGCGCAGCGCCGCGTTCATCGTCGCGAACGGCACGACGAGCACTCTCACGCTCTGCGGGTCGATGCCCGCGTTCTCGGCCGCCTTGCGCACGTGCAGCTCGGCGAGGCCGCCGACGGTGTTGACGCCGACCGTCTTGCCCTCGAGCCCTCTGATCGAGGTGATCCCGCTGTCTCTGAGCGCGACGATCTTGAGGAAGTCGTCCTCGGCGGTCGCTCCGCCCGTGTCGATCGGCGCCACGGCGACGATCGGCAGGCCCGCGCTCGTCAGGACCGGCAGGCTGCCCCAGGTCCAGCTCCCGCCCTCGACCTGGCCGGCCACGATCTGCGGCGGCGTGTTGGTCGGGTCGTTCGTCGTCTCGAGCTTCAGGTCGATCCCGTTCTCCTCGAAGAAGCCCTGATCGATCCCGAGCTGCAGCGGCGCGAAGCTGGCCTGCGGCGTGACCTTGAGCCGCACCTCCGCCGTCTCCGCCTGCTCTTGCGTCGCGGCCGTCGAGCCGCTCGCGGCGTCGTCGTCAGACGAGTCGCCGCATCCGACCGCCGCGACGAGCGCGAGCACCGTCGCGACGAGCGCGAGGATGCGCGCCAGTCCATGTGAACGAAGCATCGTTCCTCTCCTCCTTGTTGAATCCGCTTTCATTGGCTGCATCGCGTGCGTGCAGGGGCGCTCGTCGCGGCGCGCCGGGCGCTCCGCGTCGGGCCACCCTCCGTTCGACGTCCGCTACACCGGCACCGGCTCGTGCGCGCGCATGATCGCCCGGTACACGTGGGCGCGCAGGTGCGCGAACTCGGCCAGCTCCTTCGTCGCGATCTGATCGCGCGGGTTGGGCAGCTCGACGGCGAGCGTCTCGATCACCGTCGACGGCTGCTTCGACAGGATCACGATCCGATCTGACATGTACACCGCCTCGTCGATGTCGTGGGTCACGAGCAGCACCGTCACGCCGAACGCGCGCCGCACCTGCAGGACGAGATCCTCGAGATCCGTCCGCGTCTGCGCGTCGACCGACGCGAACGGCTCGTCGAGCAGCAGGATGCTCGGCCGGTACGCGAGCGCGCGCGCGATCGCGACGCGCTGCTGCATGCCGCCCGACAGCTGCCACGGGTAGTGCTCGCCGAAGCTCGCCAGGCCGACGGCCGCGAGCGCCTCCTCGACTGCCGCGTCGGCCTCCTGCGCGCGCCGCTTGCGCCGCAGCGGCAGCCGCACGTTCTTGCGCACGGTCAGCCACGGGAACAGCGACTGGCCGTAGTTCTGGAAGACGATCGCCAGCTCCTCGGGCGGCCCGTCGATCTCGCGGCCGTGCAGTTGGGCGCGGCCGCCGGACGGGCGCATGAGCCCGGAGATGCACTTCAGCAGCGTCGTCTTGCCGCAGCCCGAGGGCCCGACGACCGACACGAACTCGGACTCCTCGACGCTGAAGTCGAGCTGTGCGATCGCCTGCGTTCCCCCGCCGCTCGTCGCGTAGGTCTTCGTCAGCTCCTGGATCTCAAGCACGTCGCTCTCTCCCTCGTTCGGGCAGCGTCATCGTCACGCGCTCGTCGCCGTCGACCGCAGATGCCAGCGCAGCACGCGCCGCTCGACGAGGCTGAAGACCTGGTTGAGGCTGTAGCCGAGCAGACCGAGCAAGATGATCGCGGCCCACATGTCGGTGATTCTGAACGTCTGCTGCGCCTGGATCAGGAAGCTGCCGACGCCGTTCGTGCTTGCGATCCACTCGCTCGTGACGAGCAGCAGCACCGCGAAGCTGAGGCTCGTGCGCATGCCCGCGAAGATGCGCGGGCTGGCGGCCGGCAGGATCACGAAGCGCAGCCGCTGCCCGATGCTCAGGCCATAGACGCGTGCGGTGTCGGTGAGCGTCTTGTTCAGCTCGGCCGTGCCGTCGGCGGCGTTCAGCAGGACCGGCCAGACGCAGACGAACGCGATGATGAAGACGCGCATCGAGTTGCCGAGGCCGAGCACGATGATCGCCGGCGGCAGCAGCGCGATCGGCGGGACCGCGCGCATGAACGAGATCAGCGGGTGCGTGAGCGCCCGCAGCAGCGGCATCAGCCCGATCGCGACGCCGACGACGACGCCGACCACGACCGCCGTGACGTACCCGTAGGTCATCCGGACGAGGCTCGGGACGAGGTCGCTGCCGACGCGGTCGAACAGCCACACCTCCCGGAAGCGCGACAGCATGTCCGGCAGCGCGACGACGAGGTAGCTGTCGCTGCTGGTCGTGAAGAGCCAGATCGCGGCGAAGATCAGGGCCGTGACCCCGACCTCGAGCCCGAGCCGGCCGGCGCGCGCGCTCATGCCTCCTCCCCCGGTCGCTGCGACTGGTGCCAACGCAGGAAGTACCGCTCGGCGCGCCCGAACGCGAGGTTGATCGCGATCCCGAGGATCCCCGAGGCGACGATCAGCGCGTACATCTCGGTGAAGCGGGTCGCCTCCTGGGCGCGCACGATCGAGCTGCCGAGGCCCGGCGCGCCGGTCAGCAGCTCGACGCTCACGGCCACGATCAGCGCCATCGAGGCCGAGATGCGGATTCCGGTCGCGATGTACGGCAGCGCGCTCGGGATCAGCAGCCAGCGCACGCGATCGGCGCGCGTGAGGCGGAACGAGCGCGCGGTGTCGCGCGCGACCTCGTCGACGCCCTGCGCACCGTAGAGCGCCTGCACGAGCATCGGCCACACGCAGGCGAAGGCGACGAGCGCCCACACCGCGCGCACGCTCTGCCCCCAGATCAGCACGGCCAGCGGGATCAGCGCGACGCCCGGGACCGGCCGCAGGAACTCGACAGTCGGCCGCAGCGCGTGGTGCACGAGCCTGCTCGTGCCCATCAGCATGCCGATCGGCACGCCGACCGCGATCGCGATCCCGAGGCCCACCGCGGCACCGGCGAGCGTGCGCCAGACGGCGTTCCAGAAGGCGCTCTCGCCGAGCAGGCGCACGAGCTCGCTCAGCACCTCGCTCGCCGGCGGCACGTCCTGCGCCGGCAGCACGCCGACGGCGACCGCCAGCTCCCACAGCGCGAGCGCGCCGAGCGAGCCGATCACGCCCAGCAGCGTTCTCCCACCGGGCCGCCGCACGAGCGGCACGCGCGCGGCGGAGCGCCACGCGGACAGGCGGCCGGCCGGCGCCTTGGCGACGTCCAGCACGCTCACGTGACCTGCTCCGTGCCGGCGCGCCGCTTGCCAAGGCGCAGGCCCTCGTAGATGGTCGGCAGCGTGCGCTCCGGGTCGCCGAGCGGCAGGCCGTGGGTCGGCGCGATCAGCGCCACGTCCAGCTCCCGCCGCAGCAGCTCGTCGAGCCGCTCGATGTAGGGGTCGAGGTCGACGAAGCGCGTCCAGTAGAAGGCCAGCTCCGCGAACAGCGCGACCATGTCGGGCAGCGCGAGCTCGTCCGCCTCCTCGGCGAGCGCGCCGCAGTGCCCCTCGTCGTGGTAATGGCTGTAGGAGAAGCCGTCGCCGGCGAACAGCACGCGCCGTCTCGTGTCGAAGCCCCAGCGCGTCGTGACGAGGTCGCGGAAGACCGCCTCGACGGCGACGAACCGCGTGCCGCCGAGGTCGATCTCGTCGCCCGGGTCGAGCCGCACGAAGCGGTCCGTGAACTGCGGGAAGACGAGGTGCAGGTCGGACACGTCGCCGCACGCGACGACCGACGGGTAGCGCTCGAGCAGCCGGCCGACGCCCGCGCAGTGGGGCGTCTCCGTGTGCGTCAGGAAGACGTAGCGCAGCTCCGGCAGCCCGTCCGCGATCAGCGACTCGAGCTGCGCCTCGATCGTCTGCAGGTCCTGCGGGTGGCCGGCCTCGATCACCATCGAGCAGTCGTCGCCGGCCAGCACGTAGACGGAGTTGTAGGCGTGCAGGAGCCGGCCCTGGTACCTCACCTTCAGGCAGTCGCCCAGCCAGAACACGCCGGGCGCGATCTCCCGCGGAAGCCCCACGGCGCCGTCTCGGGCGTGCGCGCCGACCTGCGTGCTCATGCGACCCACCGCCCCGCCGCGACGCCGACCGAGGGAGCGGCGCCAGCCAGCTCGAGCGCCTCCTGGAGCAGCTCGTGATGGCGCCGCGCGACGTCGCGCCCGTGCAGCACGCAGCCGAACGCCGGCGCGATCGTCTCCACCTCGTGCGTCGCGAAGACGTCGGCGATCTGCTCGGCGATC
The DNA here is from genome assembly GCA_035318525.1 of Conexibacter sp. Taxonomy (GTDB): domain Bacteria; phylum Actinomycetota; class Thermoleophilia; order Solirubrobacterales; family Solirubrobacteraceae; genus Conexibacter. The sequence continues at coordinate 2,601 of DATHEP010000438.1, read as the reverse complement.
AAACGCGTGTCGGCGCCCGCCAGCCACCAGAAGCGGCTGCGCGTCATGTGCGCGCAGACGGCGGCGGCGTCCGGCGCGTCGTCCACGTCGCGCACGACCCAGGGCCCGCGCTCGTCCGCCCGCCAGGCGTGCGTGAAGGCGTCGGCGGTGAACAGCGTGCGCGTCGCGCGGTCGTAGGCCCAGAAGGCGGGGAGCAGTCTCAGCGGCGCGGGGAAGCAGTCGACGACGCGGACGCCGCCGGGGTCGACGGTGAGCGTCGTGGCGCCGCTCAGCAGCGCAACGTCGAGGTCCGCCATCGCCCCCTGGCGCGTCGGCGAACCGTAGGGGGCGTGCTCGGGGCGGAAGTCGACCCAGAGCGCGGGATCGCCCTGGCTGCCGTAGAGCGTGCCGGTCGCGAAGCGCTCGACGAGTGCACGCACGTTGCAGATCGGCGCGAACTCGCCGATGCGGGTCGGCAGCAGCGAGAGCGTCGCATCGGCGGGCAGCAGCGCCTCGAGCTGGGCGATCAGCGCGTGCTCGTGCACGCTCAGCCCGGTGTCGACGAGCAGTGCGGCATCGCCCTCGACCAGCAGGTACGAGTTCATCGGGGCGAAGCCGCGCGCGTCGGCGGCGTGCGTCGACACACGCCCGTCGAGCTCGTACGGGTGCGCGAGCGCCCACAGCGCTCCGTCCGCGAGCGCGATCGGAGGCGGGGAGGCCGCCGAGTCGGCGCCCGCCACGCGATCCCGCGGTTGCCCGAGGCGCCGGGTCATCGCGGCTGCGGCGGTCGTTCTACGCCGCCGTTCATTGAGAACGTCTCCACACTCGCTCCTTGCCCGCCGCCGGGTCGGGGCACCCAGCAGCATCGAAGACGTTACGGCGTGGACCGCGCGGCCGTCCAAGACCCCATCTCGATCGGCGCATAGAGCACCGCTATCGTCCCGGGCGGACGAGCTCGCGGCGGCGCCCGGCCTGGGGGTCGCGATCGTCGCCGAGGTCGCGCGCGCACGGCGGGAGCGTCGGCGGCGAGGGCGCGCGATCGTGCCGACGCTGTCTTCATGGAGACGGCCGGCGCTGGCGAGCGCGTGCTGCGAGAGGCCGCGGCGCTGCCGGAGCGCCCGCACCGTCGCGCCGAGGCCGGGCACGCCGCCGATCGGCAAACTCCCGACGTGCAACGGGGCGTTCATTCGTCGCGTACCAGGCGAGGAACGGGTGCTGCTCCATCACCGTGAACTGGACGACCACGACACCCGGCCGCCACCACACTCGACCGCCCACGAGGCAGTGGATGAAGAGCACTCGGCCGCCGGCATCGCGGCCGGGCGCGACGAACCGCACGCCGGGCTGAGCCTCGACCGCCGGCACCATCACGTCGACCAGCCGGACCGACCGGCGGCGCGACCACCGGAGGAGCTGCACCGCCAGGTCGCGCTGGAAGCATTCGGCGTCGAGCTGTCCTAGCGCATCGCGGCTTCGCGCACGGACTTAGGCCGCGCAGGCCGCGCGGCTCCAGGTGGGTGAGGACTCCAGCCATGCGGCCGGATGCTGCGATGCGCAGGCGCGCTCACGCAATGCCCACTCCAGAACGATCCGCTGTTGGTGAGGGGAAAGATTGACCGGGTTCGGCCGACTAGAGCGCGCGACGCAGCCGAAGGAGTCGGATGAGCGTCGGCGCCGGATCGCCGACCGCCGACAGCGTGCGACGTGACGCCGCACGACTCCTCGGTAGCCATGCCTCGGGCATCGAGAGATAGAAGCTCACCATCCCCGCGAGGATCACCGCCTGCCGCTCGCCGGCGTGCAGCGTGTCCGCCGCTCGGCGGGCGCTCCCGGCGATCGTGTCGAGACGCGCGCCGGCATGGCAGGCGTCCACGTAGTAGCGGGCGAAGCTTTGATCGCCGCTGCGTTCGTCGCGGTCGAAGTCCACGAGCGACTCCAACAGCGTGTTCAGGGCACCGAGCAGGACGCAGTATCCATGCTCGGCTGCGCGGGCCTCCGCGGCGGTGGTCCTGCGCTGGCTGCCGAGCGCCAGCATGGCGTGGACGGTGAGCGACGAGCTGGCCGACGCGGCGAACTCCCACCAGTGCAGCTCGCCTGCCAGATCCGGGTAGCGCGACGCCCAGCGCGCGAGCGAGGCCGGGTGGTCGCCAGCGCCGTGGTTGAGCGCTTGGACCTCGCCCGCGCGCGCCGCCGCGTCGTGCGCGGGCGCCTGCACTCGCGCGAACGAAGGAAGATCCACGGCGACCGCGCGGCAGGTTTCCACCAGCTCGCTCATGTATCCCCCGTCCTCGCGTCGGCCGTGGAGCCCGTACCAGTCCGTGCAGGCAGCGCCGGGGTGGAGCGCGTCGATCAGCGCGCAGTGGAGCCGTCGCGTGTCCGCGCGACGGCTGGGCGGCTGCTCGCTGATCGTGTCGAGGTAGTCGAACAGGACTTGGTAGGCGACCAGCAGGCGCACGAGTGAAGCGGTGAGTCGCCAGGGGGCGATCGTCGCGAAGATCGCCGCGCCCTCAGCGTTCATCCGCTCCTCGCGATGCGTCAGGAGCGCCAGACGTCGCAGCTCGGGATCCGGAATCGCCTCAGCACGCCTGCGCCAGCGCCGCAGCTCGCGCCATGCGAGCGGCC
>DATHEP010000437.1:0-2774 GCA_035318525.1 Conexibacter sp. | reverse complement strand
CATCTCCTCCTCGCGGCCCGCGTCAGCCGGATGGCTGAGGTCGGCGAAGCCCATCTCCTCCAGCTCCTCGCGCGTGTATCCGGTGATGGCGCACAGCGCGTCGTTGACCTGGATGAAGCGCCCGTCGAGATCAGACAGCGCCATCCCGATCGGCGCCGCCTCGAAGGCCGTGCGGAAGCGCTGCTCGGCAGCGGCGATCCGCTCCACGCTCTCGCGCAGCGCGGCCTCCGCGGCGACGCGCTCGCTGACGTCGCGCACGATCGCCTGCCCCTCGATCGGTGTGCCGGTCTCGTCGAGCACCCGCCGCACGCGCGCCTCGATCCACACGTAGTGGCCCTCGCTGTGGCGCAGGCGTGCCGTGACGGTGATCGTCTCGCCTCGATCGGTCACGCGCGTGCGGGCCGCGGTGACCTCGTGACGGTCATCGGGATGGACGAAGTCGTGCGGCTCGCGGCCGACGATGTCGGCCGGATCGAGTCCGATCAGCTCGCATGAGGCGGGCGAGACGTAGGTGATGCGTCCGTCGGGCCCGAACGCGAGGATCGTGTCAGTCGCGTTGTCCGCCAGCAGGCGGTGGCGCAGCTCGGCGGCGCGCAGCTCGATCTCGACCCGGTCGCGCTCGGCCGCCCGGTTTGCCCCAAGCGCCGTGGCGTGGCGTTCGCGCTGCACGGCGTGGAGCGCGAGCATCCCGAGCGCGACGGTCAACAGCATCCCGGCGACCGGGACGCCCCACGCGTCGACCACGAGGATCGTGACGACGAGCGTCGCGATGGCTGCAAGCACGGTTCCGCACAACGCAGGAATGCTGCGCAGGTGCACTTCCATCAGCCGTCCCCGCCCAGGGGGCGGCGCGTAGACCTCTCCTCGGACATCGTGCGTCCGTATCGGCAGCCGGCGGGCGGGTCTGTAGCCGAACGCCGTCGGCGCGTCGGCAAACGCGTCAGTGCTTGAAGTGGCGCCGGCTCGTGAAGACCATCGCGACGCCGGCGGCGTCGGCCGCCGCGACGACCTCCGGGTCGCGCACGGAGCCGCCCGGCTGGATGATCGCGGTGACGCCCGCGTCGATCGCCAGTTGCGGACCGTCGGCGAATGGGAAGAACGCGTCGGACGCCAGCACCGCGCCGCTCAGCGACCCCTCGCGTGCCTTCTCGACGGCGATCCGCACCGAGTCGACGCGACTCATCTGGCCGGCCCCGATGCCGACCGAGGCGCCCGAGGCGGCGAGCACGATCGCGTTCGAGCGCACGTGCTTGCAGACGCGCCAGGCGAACAGCAGCTCGCTCCACTCGGCGTCGGTGGGCTGGCGCTGCGTGGCGACGGTCAGCTCCCCTCGCTCCTGCGTGTCGAGGTCGCGGTCCTGCACCAGCAGGCCGCCGACGACCTGCTTGAGGTCCGGCTCGGCGAGGTGCAGCGGCCGCTGCTCGTCGTCCTGCAGGATGCGCAGATTCGGCTTGCTCGCGAGCGTCGCGAGCGCCGCGTCGTCGTAGCCGGGCGCGAACAGGACCTCGACGAACTGCTGCACGAGCGCCTGCGCGAGCGCGCCGTCGACGGCGCGGTTGACGCAGATCACGCCTCCGAACGCGGACATCGGATCGCAGGCGAACGCGCGCTCGTAGGCGTCGAGCGGCGAGTCGCCGAGCGCCACCCCGCACGGGTTGTTGTGCTTGACGATCACGCACGCCGGGCTGTTGAACTCGCGCACGAGCAGGCGCGCAGCGTTGAGGTCGAGCAGGTTGTTGAACGACAGCGGCTTGCCGCCGAGCTGGCGCACGTCCGAGAGCAGATGCGACGGCGAGCCGACCTGCGCGTAGTAGGCGGCGCGCTGGTGGGGGTTCTCACCGTAGGAGAGGTCGGTGACCTTCTCGAAGGCGCGCACGAACAGCGGCGGGAAGTCGTCGCGCCGCTCGGAGAACCAGCGCGCGATCGCTGTGTCGTAGCGGGCCGTGTACGCGAACGCCTCGGCCGCAAGGCTCTCGCGCGTGGCGAGCGAGAGGCGGCAGGCGCCGGTGTCGGTGCGCAGCTCGTCGAGGATCGCGTCATAGGCGGCGGGCGAGACGACCGGCGCAGCGAAGGCGAAGTTCTTCGCGGCCGCGCGGATCATCGTCGGGCCGCCGATGTCGATGTTCTCGATCACCTCGGAGTCGGCGACGCCGCGCTTGGCGACGGTCTGCTCGAACGGATAGAGGTTCACGCACACGAGGTCGACGAACTCGACCTCGGCGTCGGCCGCGGCCGCCAGGTGTGAGGCGTCGTCGCGCACCGCGAGCAAGCCGGCATAGAGCTTCGGATGGAGCGTCTTCACGCGCCCGTCCATGATCTCCGGGAAGCCCGTGTAGTCGGTGATCGAGCGATGCGCGATGCCGGCGTCCGCGAGCGCGCCGGCGGTGCCGCCGGTCGACACGAGCTCGACCCCGAGCTCGGCGAGCCCGCGCGCGAAGTCGACGATCCCGGTCTTGTCGGAGACCGACAGCAGCGCACGGCGAATCTCGACCTGTCCGGGCGCCGTGGACGGCAGCGTGCGCGCGTTCTCGGTTCCTTCCGGCATGCGCACGCGAGGATAAGCGAAGCCGCAGCGGAGCGCCGGCTCGCGTCCGACGGCGCTACGGATCGAGCAGGACGCGGCGGGCGTCGGCTGGATCGATGCGCACGCGCCCTCGCGCGATGAGGCGGATCGCCTCCGGCAGCAGCTCGTGCTCGATCGCGTGCACCTGCTCGAGCACCTCGGCGGCGTCTCGCGCGCGCGGCAGCTCGACGGCCCGCTGCAGGATGATCGG
>DATHEP010000436.1:0-2254 GCA_035318525.1 Conexibacter sp. | reverse complement strand
TGAGCGTGCGTGCGTCGCCGACCACGAGGACGCTGTCCCCCAGCGCCTCGAGGCGGTTGACGAACGCGCCCGCGTCGAGGTCGGCGCCGGTGACGGCGAAGTTCGTGCAGTAGCGATACGTCGAGCTGGAGTGCTCGGGGTGGGTCACGCGCGCTGGGGCGCGGTGGTGCTCGAGCTCGGGCGCGTCCTGGTCGCGCAGCGCGGCGAGCACGCCGGCGAAGATGATCGTTGCGCCGTAGCCGCCGGCGTCGACGACGCCCGCCTCGCGCAGGACCGGCAGCAGCTCAGGACCGCGCTCGACCGACTGCTGCCCGGTCTCCAGCGCGCGTTCGAGCACCTCGGCGATCAGCGCATCCTGGTGCTCGTCCGAGGCGTCCCGGTCGAGCCGTGTCTCCTCCATGTGCGCCAGCTCGGTCGCGACGCGGCTCGCCATCTCGCGCACGACGGTGAGGATCGTCCCCTCCGCCGGCTCGCGCACGGAGCCGTATGCCTGCTCCGCCGCACGGGCCATCGCGGCGCCGATCAGCACGGGGTCGACGAGCTCGCCGGGGCGGCTCGCGAGCTCCTCTGCCGCGCCGCGGATCAGCTGCGACAGGATCACCCCGCTGTTGCCGCGCGCACCGAGCAGCGCCGCGCGGGCTACCGATCTGACGATCTCATCGCGGCCGATCTCGTCGACCGTGCGCGCCTGCTCGGCACTGGCGAGACGGTCGAGCTCCTGCAGCACGGCGCGCAGCGTGAGCGCCATGTTGTCGCCCGTGTCGCCGTCGGCGACCGGGAAGACGTTCAGCTCGTTGACCTCGTCGCGGCGTGCCTCGAGCTGAGTGAGCGCACCCTCGACGGCGGCGCGGAAGCGGAGAAGGCTCGGATCGGACACGGGGCGCCGGAGACCGTAGCGCCTGCGGGCGACGAACGACAGCCGCAGGGCGTCGGAGCGCTACGCCTTGGTGACCTTGCCGGCCTTCAGGCAGCGTGTGCAGACGTACACGCGCTTCGCGGTCCCGCCGATGTCGACGCGGACGCGCTGGAGATTCGGGTCGAAGCGGCGCTTCGTCGCGATTCTCGAGTGGCTGCGGCTGTTCCCGAAGGAAGGGCCCTTGTTGCAGACGTGGCAGACCTTTGGCATGGCTGGGGCAGTATAGGGGGTCAGACGCCGAAGCCGGCGCGTGCCTTGCGCTCGCGCAACTGCTCGCGGATCGCGAGCGCAGCGAGCACGGCCTCGGCCGCGTGGGCGCCCGAGTCGCGCTTGTCGCCACCCTGCACGCGTGCCAGCGCCTGCTCCATCGAGTCGACCGTCAGCACGCCGAAGCCGACCGGCACGCCCGTCGCGAGCTGGACCTGCTGGATACCGCGCGCAGCCTCGCCGCAGACGTAGTCATAGTGGTCGGTCTCGCCGCGGATCACGGCGCCGAGCGCTACGACGGCCTCGTAGCGGCCCGACTCGGCGGCGTACTTGGCCGCGAGCGGCAGCTCGAACGCACCGGGCACGTCATAGACGTCGACCGTGCCGCCGCCCTCCTCCAGCACCGCTGTCGCGCCGGCCACGAGCCGCGCCGCGAGGTCCTCGTAGAAGCGCCCGACGACGAGCGCGAAGCGTCGGTCGCGCTCAGCCATCGGTTTCGCCTCTCTCGCGGTCGCCGCGCTGCTCGTCGAGCAGCATCTCCTCGTCGAGCGGCAGGCCCTGGTGGTGGAGCGTGTGGCCCATGCGGTCCCTCTTGGCGCGCAGGTAGGCCTCGTTGTGAGGGTTCGGTGTCGGCTGGATCGGCACCTGGCCGGCGACCGACAGCCCGTAGCCCTCGAGCCCGACGATCTTCTTCGGGTTGTTCGTGAGGATGCGGATGGAGGTCAGCCCGAGGTCGACGAGGATCTGCGCGCCGATGCCGTAGTCGCGCAGGTCGGCCGGCAGGCCGAGCTTGAGGTTCGCGTCGACCGTGTCGAGCCCCTCCTCCTGCAGCTTGTACGCCCGCAGCTTGTTCAGGAGCCCGATCCCGCGCCCCTCCTGGGCCAGGTAGAGCAGAACGCCCTGGCCGGACTCCTCGATCATCGCCAGCGCGGACTCGAGCTGCTCGCCACAGTCGCAGCGCAGCGAGTGGAAGACGTCGCCGGTCAGGCACTCGGAGTGCACGCGCACGAGCACGTCCTCGGTGCCCGCGACCGCGCCCTTGACGAGCGCGACGTGGTGCTTGTCGTCGACGAGCGAGCGGTAGCCGACGACGTTGAACTCGCCGAACGCCGTCGGCAGCCGGGTGGCGAC
>DATHEP010000435.1:0-3448 GCA_035318525.1 Conexibacter sp. | reverse complement strand
CGACGTCGAGCGTGATCAGTCTGCGCATCTCGACCTTCAAGTCGGGGAACGCCGCGAACAGCTTGCGATAGCGCGCCTCGACCTCTACCGGGCCCACGTACGGCGAGGTCGGGTCGGCGACGACGAAGTTGAAGCAGTCGTCGGTCATGCTGTCCATCAGCGCGTCGAAGTCCTGCTCGCACTCCGCCTGCAGGTGCTCGAGGATCTCGTTCACGTACGTCTCTGGCGTGCGGATGTTCATTCCGGCTCCGATCGGGCGGTGGACAAGCCGATTGAAGCCCCCGTCCGGCACGGCGTCCAAGACGTCGTCTCGATTGCGCGATAGACAGGCGCTATGCGGCGTCGCCGGCCAGCATGGCGCATGCCTCGGCGGTCGAGACGACGTCGCCGTACTTGGCCGCGACGTCGAACAGCGCCGCCTCTGCGGGCGCAGCCGCCCGGTCCGCGACGGCGTCGCGCACGACGAGCGCGCGGTAGCCATGCTGCATCGCGTCGACGGCCGTCGCGCGCACGCAGCCCGACGTCGACGCGCCGCACAGCACGAGCGCGTCGCAGCCGTGGGCGGCCAGCAGCGAGGCGAGCGGGACGCCGAAGAAGGCCGAGGCGAACAGCTTGCGCAGCACCGGCTCGCCCGGGGCGGGCGCGACGCGCGCGTCGATCTCGACCCAGCGGCTGCCGACCGTCAGCCCGGCGAGCGCGGGCAGCTTCTCGACGAAGCGCGCGGCGACGTCGAGCTCGCCGGCGTCGTAGCCGATCGTCGTGAACACGCACGGGCGCCCGTGGCGCCGCGCGCACGCCAGCAGCGTCGCGGTCTCCGCCACGGCTCGCTCGGCGTCGCAGGCCAGCGGCGACGCCGGGTCGGTGAAGCCGTAGCTGAGGTCGACCACGACGAGGCACGGCCGCACCGGCCCGTGCGGACCGGCGGGCGCGGGGCGCGCCGCCAGGCGCCCCGCGCCGCTGCCGCTATGGGGCAACGCCCGCCTCCACGGCGGCGCCCTTGAAGTCCGGCATCACCTGCTGGGCGAACAGCTCGAGCGAGCCCATGATCGTCTGGTGGCTCATCTGCGGGCCGAACCAGTTGAACACGAGCAGCTCGTCGACGCCGTAGCCGCGCAGCCGCTCGACCTGCTCGGCGACGCGCTTGGGGCTGCCGATCAGCGACATCTCGTAGATCTCGTCGAACGTGACGCGCTCGAAGAACTCGAGCACCTCGGCCATGTAGGCGAACTGCGGCGAGACCTTCGCTCTGTCGCGCTCGCCCCACAGTCTCGAGGCCATGCGGGCGTACCAGATGGAGGCCTCCTCGGCCTCCTCGTAGGCCTGCTTGTCGGTCGGCGCGACGTGCACGAACTGGTTGTGGCCGAGCTTGACGTCGGGGCCGCCGGCCTCGGCGACTGCCTGGTGCCAGGGCTCGAAGAACTTCGTGCGCAGCGTCTCGAACGGCGTCAGGTAGGGGCCGATCAGCCCGTTGATGCCCTTCGAGATGACCCAGCGCACGCTCGGCGGGCTGACCGCCGGCTGCCACAGCGTCGGGATCCCGCCGCGCAGGCGCGGCACGAGCCGCACCTCGGGCACCTGCCAGTACTCGCCCTCGAACGAGAACGTGTCGTTCGTCCAGAGCCCGGTCATGATCGCGTAGGCCTCGTCGAAGCGCTGCTTGGCCTCGTCGAGCGACACGCCGTAGCCGCGGAACTCCTCCGGCTGGTTGCCGCGCCCCATGCCGAAGTGGAAGCGCCCCTCGCACAGGTGGTCGAGCGTCGCGACCTGCTCGGCCACCGTCACCGGGTTGTGCAGCGGCAGCACGACGACCGCCGCGCCGATCCGCAGGCGCTTCGTCAGCGCCGCCGCGTGGGCCGCCATCATGAGCGGCTCGGGCCGGCCGTACTCGCTGAAGTGATGCTCGGTGAACCAGACGCCGTCGTAGCCGAGCCGCTCCGCCGCCGTCACCTGCTCCATCAGCTCGCCGAAGCGCTCGGGCGTCCCGTGCAGCGTGCTGGGGACGAACAGAATCGAGAAATCCACTGCGCTACCTCCGTGACATGGACAGGTACTCGTCTACGACCTCGCACGCACGCGCGGCGATCGCCTCGAACACGTCGGCGCCGAGCACCGCCGTGGCGAGCGTCGCGTCGCCCGCGACGCCCTCCGGGAAGCCGGCCCGCAGGTCGAAGCCGACGCCGACGTCGCCGGCGCTGAAGATGTCGCGCGTGGCGGCGCTGTGGCCGAGGTGCTCGCGCGGGTCGAGCGGGCGGCTGACGGCGCGCTCCATCTGGACGAGGTCCGGGCGCACGTGCAGCATCAGCGCCGTCTCCAGCTCGCCGGCGTGGAAGTCGCCGCCGAGCGCGCTGCGGCGGGCGCGCGCGAAGGCGGGCGCGCCGAGGTTGAGGTAGTTGACCTGCATGACAGGCACGCCGCGCGTCTGCATCAGCTCGCTGACGACGAGCTGGGCGATCGGCTTGTTGGAGGCGTGGCCGACGACCAGCACGAGCTTGCCGAAGCCCTGGTCGAGGATGCTGTTGCAGAGGTCCTCCAGCAGCGCCATGAAGGTCGCGGGCCGCAGCGTGAGAAAGCCGGGGAAACCGCGGTGGTAGCCGGACAGGCCCCACCACACGGGCGGCGCGACGAGCGTCCGGGGCTGACGCTTCGCGACCTCCTCGGCGACCGCGACGGCGAGGCGGATGTCGGTGTCGACCGGCAGGTGCGGGCCGTGCTGCTCGACGGCGCCGACCGGCAGCAGGACGACGTCGCCGCGCGCGGCCGCCTCGCCGATCGCCGGCGCCGTCATGTCCGCCCATGTGCGCGGCTCCGTCATCGCGGCCTCAGCGCGCCGCCGGCGCGGCGGCGTCGCTCACGAGCCGGCCGGCGTCGATCACGAGGCGGTCGTCGAGCCACAGCGAGCAGTCGCGCAGTGCCATGTCGACATGGCACTTCGAGTGGTTGTCGCCGCCGTGGTGGTGGTTGGGCCCGGTCGAGAAGGTCACGCCGCCGCGCAGCGAGCGGGCGTCCATGCCGATGCCGCCGGTGCCGGAGGCGATCGCGTCCCAGCGGGCGCGCTGGTCGAGCCCCCAGTTGAGGTGCGAGATCTGGTACCCGGCGGGGTCGCCGTACGAGGCGTAGTAGTCGCGCAGGAAGGTCGCCTCGAAGCCGCCCTCGATCGCCGTCACGTAGCCGTCTCTGACGACCATCCGCACCGGCTCGCCGAGGTAGCGGCGAAACGGGAACACCATGTCGCCGGGCGCCAGCACGACGACGCCGTCGGCGCGGCCCTCGTTCGGCACCTGGCCGACGAGCGCGCTGCCGAAGTGGTCCCAGCGGCCGGGCGCGTCGGCGCAGCCGTACTGGCACAGCGCCACGTAGTCGCCGAGCTCGTAGGTGATCTCGGTGCCGGCATCGCTCGCCATCCGCATCGTGCGCGCGGCGCCCAGCAGCTCCTCGGAGGCGAGCGCCT
>DATHEP010000434.1:0-2562 GCA_035318525.1 Conexibacter sp. | reverse complement strand
CCGTCCTGCTGGTGCTGCAGCCGGATCTCGGGCTGCTCGGGGCGCGCGCGCACGCCGCGGGGATCTGTCGCACCAATCTGGCGCAATGAAGCCGCCGCCCTGTACGCTGACAGGGACGTCGCACGCGCACGCCGTCCCCTCGTTCGAGCGCCTTCCCTGACCGCCTTCGCCGCCCTCACCGCCCTCGCCCGCCCATGACCGACGACAGGCTCGTCCGCAAGCTTCGCGCGCAGCTCGAGACCGCGCTGACCAAGCGAAAGGACGACGACGCGATCAAGCTGCTGCTCAAGCTGCTCGAGGCCGAGCCCAAGGCCCCGCGCTGGCCGCACAAGCTCGGTGAGCTGTACCAAAAGCGCGGCAAGAAGCGCGACGCGATCGAGCAGTACTCCAACGCCGCCGGGCTGTACGCCGACCAGGGCTTCATCGCGCGCGCGATCGCGATGGCCAAGACCGTGTTCGACATCGATCCCAACCGGGTCGACGTGCTGGAGCGGGTCGACCCCGACGCCGCCGCCCGCTTGCACCGCAAGGCGCGTCCCCGAGCGCTGTCGGCGTCGATCCGACCACCGCCCCCGGCGGAGGTGGTCGCCCCGATCCCGAGCCCCCTGCCCAGCCGGCCCGCTGAGCGCCCCCCGCCGCACCCCGCAGTGGTGTTGGAAGACGAGCCGTCCGCGCCTAACCGGCATCCGGCCGTCCTGCTCGAGGACGACGAGCCCGTCCCGCGGCGCCACCCGGCGGTGCTCGACGAAGACGCCTCGCTGCCCGCGCCGCCGCCCCCGCCGCGCTCGCGCGGAGCCTTGCAGGGCATGCCCTTGGACCTGCCACCCGCCCCGCGCGCGCGGGTTCAGCCGCCGCCGGGGCTGCTCGACATCGAGCTCGACCTGGACGACCCGCTGCCGCCGATGCCGGCGCCTCCGCGCTTGCCCGATCTGGCCTCGAGCGTGCTCGACCTGGCCGAGGAGCTCACGATCGCCCCGGACGTGGCGCCGCACGAGACCCGCTTCTCGAATGCGCCGCCCTCGAATTCGCTGCACGTGTCGCTGACCGACGCCGAGCTCAAGCCGCGCAAGGCGACCGATCGGCGCTCGCTGCCGCCGGTGCCGAGCCCGAACACGCTGGCCAAGCTGCCGCTGTTCCCGCTGTTCGCGGAGATGCCGCGCGACGCGCTGGTCGAGCTGGTGAAGGCCTCCGAGGTGCTCGAGTACGAAGACGGCGAGCGGGTGATCCGCGCCGGCGACCCTTCGGACGCGCTGTTCGGCATCATCGAGGGCAGCGTCGAGGTGGCGGTGCCCGGCCAGCACCTGAAGCTGACCCTGGCCGAGGGCGATGTGTTCGGCGAGTCCTGCCTGCTCGCGGGCGAGAAGCGCCGCGCGGACGTGACGGTGCGCGGCCGGCTCTCGGCGATCCGCATTTCGCGCCAGGTGTTCAACCAGGTGATCGCGATGCACCCGCGCATCGCCGAGGTGCTGCTCGACCTTCTCACCCGCCGCCTGCTCTCCAACCTGCTGCAGGCCTCGCCGCTATTCCAGGAGCTCGACGCGCACGGCCGCCAGCAGATGGCGCAGCTGTTCGAGGTGAGGCGCGCCGCGCGCGGTACGCTGCTCGCCGACATCGGCAAGCGGACCGACGGGCTGTACATCACGCTGACCGGCGTGCTCGAGGTGCGCTATGCCGACGGCTCGGTCGAGCAGCGCGACGTCGGTACGCTGTTCGGGCAGAGCGGTCTGCTCATGAAAGCGACCTCCGACGTGTCGATCCGCGCGCTCGCCAACATGCTGGTCCTGCGCTTGCCCGCCCAGGCGTTCCACAGCGTGGTGATGCAATACCCGGGCATGCTTGCCCACCTCAGCGAGCTGACCGGCACCAGCGTCGCCGACGTCGGCATCTAGGCCAGTTCGCGCGCTATTGCGGTGCCACGTCGAGCTCGAGGTGCAGATCGAGCTTCGTGTGGGAGAGGATGATCTTGCTGGGGATGTCTGCTTCGTCGATCGGGATGCGCAGCTCGATCAGCTGCGAGAGCGACTCGCAGAACGGCTCCACGCTGGCGGCCAGCGCCGAGAACTCGCGCGTGTAGAAGTAGACGCCCGAGCCGGCTGCCAGCTCCTTCATCATGCCCACGTCGGCCAGCAGCCCGCCGAGCACGACGATGAACGTGCCGCTCTCGGCCAGCTCGGTCAGCAGCTGCGCCTTCGCGAACATGGTCGACGCGTTCTCGCGCCCGTCGGTCGCCAGGATGACGAAATGCACGGGTCGGTCCCGGCCGCGCAGATCCTCGAGCCCGTTGCCGAGGCCATCGAACAGCGCGGTCGTACCGCGTTCGAAGTCGTCGTCGCGCTCGAGCGCCGCGTCGATCGCGTCGGGCTCGCTCGAAAACTCGAGCACCGTGGTGACCAGCTCCGAGAAGCGAATCACCTCGGTCTCGTGCACCGGCGGCAGACAGCGCATGAACGAGCGCTCCACGTCTTCGACGTCGTCGAGGTCGCCGTCCAGCATGCTCGCCGAGTAGTCATTGACCACGGCGATCGACAGCAGGTCGGGGTCCAGAGTCGCGCCCTCCCCGAA
>DATHEP010000433.1:0-3052 GCA_035318525.1 Conexibacter sp. | reverse complement strand
TGGGTGGTCCCGGGCCATGGGCCGCTGCTCACCGCCGAGGAGGCGATCGCCGTCGGGCGCGCCGACGTCGCGTACTTCCACGAGCTGGAGCGGGCGGCACTCGAGGCCGGGACGCAGGGCCTGAGCTTCGCGGAGGCGGTGTGCGCGTCGATCGAGGTCGAGCCGCCGCGGGCCTCGGAGCCCGACATGGAGTTCCTCGCCCCGCGGCTGCTGAACGCGACGCGCGCCCTGTCGGCTGTCGCGATCGAGCCACCCGCGACCAACCCGCAGCCATGGGACTACTTGACGGGGCCCGCCTGGAGCGCGCCCGCGGAGAGAGGGTGACGACGTGGCGCTGCTCGACACGGACGGTTGCGTCCTGATCGTGATCGACCTTCAGCCGGGGTTCTACCTCAACCGCGGCGACGTCGACGGGGAGACGTTCGCCGCCGTCGTCGCCGGCACGGCCAGGCTCGTCGGCCTCGCCGCCGCGCTCTCGGTCCCGGTCGTGCTGACCGAGGAGGACCCGGACGTCAACGGCGGGACCGCCGCGGAGGTGATGGAGCGGCTGCCCGCCGGGAGTCCGGTGCTTGCCAAGCCGGTGTTCGACCTGTCGGCGGACGACGAGATCAGGGCGGCCGTCCGGCGCCCGGGCCGTGGCCACGCCGTCCTCGCCGGTCTCGAGACCGACGTCTGCGTGCTGCACTCGGCGGTCGGCTTGATCGAGCACGGGTTCACGGTGTCGGCCGTCGTGGACGCCCTCTTCTCGCCCGGCGCCGCACATCAGGCCGGGCTGGAGCGGCTGCGCCAGCACGGCGTCGACCTGGTCACCGTGAAGGGGGTGTTCTACGACTGGGTGCGCACGCCGGACGCCGCCCGTCGGTTGCGCGCCGAGCACCCCGACCTGGCTCCCACGGCCCCGCGCCTCGAGCGGTAGCTCATGCCCGCTCGCGAGCCACATCGTCCCGCATCGCCCTCGACCATCGGAGCGCCATGACCGCCACGCATCCCACCGACATGTCCGTCGAGACGCGGACGCTGAGAAACCACATCGGCGGCGCGTGGGTCGAGGCCGTCGGCGCCGAGACGCTGGAGGACCGCGACCCCGCCACCGGGGAGCTGCTCGCGCGCGTGCCGCTCAGCGGCGCGGCTGAGGTTGACGCGGCCGTGGCCGCCGCGCGCGCTGCGCAGCCGGCGTGGCGGCGCACGGCTCCGCAGGTGCGCGCCCGCGCCCTGTTCCGCCTGCGCGACGTGCTCGACGCGCATCGCGACGAGCTGGCCGCGCTCGTCACGCGCGACTTGGGCAAGACGCTCGACGACGCGCGCGCCGAGGTCGGCCGCGGCATCGAGTCCGTCGAGGCGGCGATGGCCGCTCCGCACCTGCTCAAGGGCCAGACGTTGGAGGGCGTCGCGAGCGGTGTGGACGTCGAGCTGGTGCGCCAGCCGGTCGGCGTGATCGCCGCGATCACGCCGTTCAACTTCCCCGCGATGATCCCGTTGTGGTTCCTGCCGTTCGCGCTCGCGAGCGGCAACGCGTTCATCCTCAAGCCGTCCGAGCGCGACCCGCTCACCTCGGAGCGCATCGTCGAGCTGCTCGACGCCGTCGAGGAGATCCCGGAGGGCCTCGTGAGCCTCGTGCACGGCGGCCGCGCCGCGGTCGACGCGCTGCTCGACCATCCGGGCATCGACGCGATCTCGTTCGTCGGCTCGGCGGCCACGGCGCGCTACGTCCACACGCGGGGCGCGGAGTGCGGCAAGCGCGTGCAGGCGCTCGGCGGCGCGAAGAACGCGATGGTGGTGATGCCCGACGCCGACCCGCGGCTGCTGGCCGCGGGCGTCACCGGCTCGGCGTTCGGAGCGGCGGGGCAGCGCTGCCTGGCCGGCTCGATCGCCGTGCTGGTCGGCACGCCCGAGGAGCAGGAGCGCTCGCGCCGGGCGATCGTCGAGGCGACGAAGGTCCTGCGCACCGGCAGCGGCGCCGAGCCGCAGACCGACGTCTGCCCGCTCGTCAGCGCCGAGGCGCGGGAGCGACTCGTCGGCGAGATCGAGCAGGCCGAGCGCGACGGCGTCGCGATCGTGGTCGACGGGCGCGGCGACGCCGGCCCCGGCGGCGCGCAGCTCGCCCCGACGATCCTCGACGAGATCCCCGCCGGTCACCGCGTGCTGAGCGAGGAGCTGTTCGGGCCGCTGCTCGCGCTCACGCGCGCGCCCGACCTCGACACCGCGCTCGAGCTCGTCAACGGCAGCCGCTACGGCAACGCCGCCGTCATCTTCACCGAGTCCGGCGGGGCCGCGCGCGCCTTCCGCTACGGCGTCGAGGCCGGCATGGTCGGCGTCAACGTCGGCGTCGCGGCGCCGATCGCGTGGTTCCCGTTCTCGGGTTGGAAGGACTCGCTCGAAGGCGACCTGCACGCCAACGGCGACGACGCGTTCGACTTCTACACGCGCAAGAAGGTGGTGACGGCGCGATGGGCGCAGTGAGCCACGAGGCGCTCCAGAGCGCCGCCCGCGAGCACCTGCTGCTGCATTTCGCGCCGCCGTCGGCTGCTGTCGTGCCCGGGCGCGAGCTGCTCGTGATCGAGCGCGGCGAGGGGTGCTACGTGTACGACACGCGCGGGCGCCGCTACCTCGACGGCCTGTCGAGCCTCTTCTGCGCGCAGCTCGGCTACTCCTACGGCGAGGAGATGGCAGCTGCGGCGGCCGCGCAGCTCACGCGGCTGCCGTTCCACACCAACTGGGGCACCGCGCACCCGGCGGCGATCGAGCTCGCCGAGCAGCTCGCCGCGCGCACGCCCGCCGGGCTCGACCACGTCTTCTTCACCGGCGGCGGCTCCGAGGCCGTCGAGACCGCGTGGAAGATCGCGTGCGAGCACTTCGCCGCCCTCGGGCAGCCGCAGCGGAAGAAGGCGATCGCCCGCCGCATCGCCTACCACGGCGTGACGCTCGGCGCGCTCGCGTTCACGGGGGTCCCGGGCTTCAAGGCTCCGTTCGGCCGACCTGCGATCGAGGTCGCGCACGTCGCCGACACGAACGCCTTCCGCGCGCCGGACGGCGACGATCTGGAGGCCTTCCG
>DATHEP010000432.1:0-5208 GCA_035318525.1 Conexibacter sp. | reverse complement strand
ACGACATCCAGCGCCCGGCCGGCTGGACGGCCGACGGGCGCGAGTGGCGGATGGACCGCTGCGAGCCGCGCGACCCGCGCAGTCCGGTCGTCCACGTCTCCTGGTTCGAGGCCGACGCCTTCGCCCGTGCCCAGGGCGCCCGCCTCCCGACCGAGGCCGAGTGGGAGAAGGCCGCGACCTGGGATCAGGAGACCAGAACGGCCCACGCGCAGCCGTGGGGCGAGGAGCCGCACGGCGACGCGATCGCCGCGCGCGCGAACGTCGACCAGCGCACGTTCGGGACCGTCCCCGTCGGCACGTTCGCCGACGACGCCTCGCCGGCGGGCTGCCGCGGCACGATCGGCGACACCTGGGAGTGGACCGCGAGCCGCTTCGACGGCTACCCCGGCTTCGCCGCCTACCCCTACCGCGAGTACTCCGAGGCCTTCTTCGGCGGCGACTACCGCGTGCTGCGCGGCGGCTCGTGGGCGACGCGTGCGCGCGTCGCGACGCCGACCTTCCGCAACTGGGACCACCCGCAGCGGCGGCAGATCTTCGCCGGCCTGCGCATCGCAAAGGACGCCTGAGCCATGACCGCCACATGCCACCCAGACGTCGTGATCGACGACCACCTCGACGAGGCACACGAGCGCGGGCTCGCGGAGGACGTGCTCGACGGCCTCACGCGGCCGTTCAAGGAGCTGCCGCCGAAGCACTTCTACGACGCGCGCGGCTGCGAGCTGTTCGACCGCATCACCGAGCTGCCTGAGTACTACCCCACGCGCGCCGAGCGCTCGATCCTGCAAGCGGAGGCGGAGGCGATCGTCGCCGCGACCGGCGCCGCCGAGCTGGTCGAGCTGGGCTCCGGCAGCGCGGACAAGACGCGCGTGCTGCTCGACGCGATGGCGGCCGCGGGCCGGCTGCGCCGCTACGTGCCGTTCGACGTCGCCGAGTCGGTCGTGCGCTCGAGCGCGGAGGCACTGGTGGAGGAGTACCCGGGCCTGCGCGTGCACGGCGTGATCGGCGACTTCGAGCGCCATCTCGACCGCATCCCACCGCCGGTCCCCGGCGAGCCGCGCATCATCGCGCTGCTCGGCGGCACGATCGGCAACTTCCCGCCCGGCAGCCGCCGCCGGCTGCTGCGCGAGATCGCCGCGCTGCTCGGACCCGACGACCGCCTGCTGCTCGGCACCGACCTCGTCAAGGATCCCGCCGTGCTCGAGGCCGCCTATGACGATGCTGCCGGGGTCACGGCCGCCTTCAACCTCAACGTGCTGCACGTGCTCAACCGCGAGCTCGACGCCGACTTCCCGCTCGCGGAGTTCGACCACGTCGCGTTCTTCGACCGCAGAAACGAATGGATCGAGATGCGGCTGCGGGCACAGCGGGCGTGCGCCGTGCGCGTCGAGGCGCTCGGGCTGCACGTCGATCTGGCGGCGGGCGAGGAGATCCGCACCGAGATCAGCGCGAAGTTCACGCCCGAGCGGCTGATCGACGACTACGCCGCCGCGGGCCTCTCGCTCGCCGGCTGGCACACGGACCCGCAGGACCGCTTCGCGCTGTCGCTCGCGGCGCCCCTGTGACATAGCGGCGAGCTGCCCGTCCGGGCGTGCGCTGACGAGCTACCGCCGACCCGCCAACCTGCGGCATGCCGCAGCGTTGGAATCCACATGTCGCCGATAATGCGGAGATGGAGCACGTCTCGGGGGCGCCCGTGCCGAGGGCTGGCGTGCGTCGGCCTGCGCGCGTGCTGCGGCTCGCGAGCGACGCACGACTCGCAGCGCTCGTGCGTGACGGCGACGAGCGCGCCTTCGAGGTCCTCTACGACCGCCACCACCGTGCGATCCTCGGCTTCTGCCGGCACATGCTCGGCTCGCGCGAGGAGGCCGAGGACGCCGTCCAGCACACATTCCTGTCCGCCTACCGCGCGCTGCTGCGGCAGAAGCAGACGATCGAGCCGCGCCCGTGGCTGTTCGCGGTCGCGCGCAACCGCTGCATCTCGATGTTGCGCGCGCGACGCGAGCATGCCCGGCTCGACGCGGCGCAGCTGTCGACCGACGGCCTGGGCGCGCTCGTCGAGCAGCGCGAGGACTTGCGCGAGTTGCTCGCCGACGTCGCGCGACTGCCGGACGACCAGCGCGCGGCGCTGCTGCTCGCCGAGCTGGGGACCCTCGACCACGAGGGCATCGCGCGCGTGCTCGGCTGCCCGCGCGAGAGGGTGAAGGCACTCGTGTTCCAGGCACGCTCGTCGCTGATCGCGAGCCGCGAGGCGCGCGCGACGCCGTGCGCGCAGATCCGCGTGGAGCTCGCGAGCGCGCGAGGCGGGGCCCTGCGGCGCGCCCCGCTGCGGCGCCACCTGCAGACGTGCGCGGACTGTCGCGCGTTCAAGGCGGAGGTCGCCGAGCAGCGCAGACTGCTCGCGCTCGCGCTGCCGCTCGCGCCCGCCGCGGCAGCGCTGAAGAGCGGGGTGCTGGCCGGCGTCGGCGGCGGTGCAGCCGGCGCCGGCGGAGTCGGCGGTGCGTCCGGCGCGGGCGGGGTGGCCGGCGTGGCCGGGACGGCCGGCGTCGCAGGCTCGGGCACCGCGGGCGGCCTGCTCGGCGGGACGCTCGGCTCGCTCACCTCGACCGGGGCGGCGAAAATCGCCGTATCACTCACGTTGGCCGGCGCGGTCGCGAGCGGCGCGTTGACGACCGACCGGTCGCCGGCGCCCCCCTCGCACGACGCCGGGGCACAGCAGGATCGAGCGCCCGTGTCCCCGACGAGCCGGCGCGACGCGAGCGCGCAGCGACCTCACGTCGCACCGTCCCGCGGTACGCGGAGCCGGCACCGGACGGGGCGGGCGGGCGACGAGCGCGCAGGCGCGAACGACGCTCGGCCGACGCCGGCCGTGGGCGCGCCGGCCGTGGGCACGCCGGCGCCCTTCCCACCGGTCCAGCCGGAGGCCGGCGAGCGCCCGCGCCCACCCGCCGCGGGCGGCGGCCGGCCAACGGATCCGGGGCCCGACCGCGCCACGCCGCCGAGCGCACCACCCGCGGGTGGGAGCGGCCCCACCCCGGGCACCACCCAGCCCGGCGCGCCCCCGCCGGGTCAGGGCGGCACGCCGCCGGGGCAGGGCGGCACCCCGCCCGGCCAGGCCAGAACGCCACCCGGCCAGGCCAGAACGCCACCCGGCCAGGGCGGTACGCCACCGGGCCAGGGCGGAACCCCACCCGGTAAGGACGGCACGCCGCCAGGCCAGAGCGGCACCCCACCGGGCCAAGCCAGAACGCCGCCCGGCCAAGCCAGAACGCCGCCCGGCCACGGCACGTAGGGAAGCCCCGTACGGCCCGCTCAGCGGACGTCGCAAGCGGCCAACCTCCTCGCCCGCCACGCGTTCCAACGCGTGAGCGATCGCGCGCGATCGAGGAGCTTCCCCCCAGGTGCGGCCCGGCTTTCCCCCAAGCTCGGCGCACCCTCGAACCGTCGGACGGCCGGCCCTGACTCTCTGCCAGGGTCCGGCCGTTCGGCACAGCTATCTCGCTCGCTGTTCGGGCCTCCGCTCGCTTTGTTGTCGTGTTGGCGGGCGGGTCCTGTCGCGGGTCGAGGCGATTCCGCGAGCGGGTCGCGGAATCGTCCTCACCCGCGCCACCCGCCCGATCAGCGTTCTCTCGCGCGGCGGGTCCCGCCGCTCGCTTCACGGCTGGGCGAGCCCAAGCGTGCGCGGGCCCGGCCGGTGGCGACTTTCGCTGCCCCGCTACTGCCACTCGCGTCGGCACCGCCGGACTGGTGGGCCGGGCACAACCACACCTGAGCCCGGCCGAGCCCCAGCGTGTGGTTGTGCCCGGCCCGACAGTCCGGCTGTGCGAACCAGCATTAGTCCGGGCATGGCAGGTGCGTCCGCCACCGGCCGGGTCCACAAGCGGTCGCGTCAGCATCAGGGGTCACCACGAATGGCGCCGCACGACGAAAGACGCCGATCGGGCGGGTGGCGCGGGCGAGGACGATTCCGCGACTTGCTCGCGGAATCGCCTCGACCCGCGACAGGACCCGCCCGCCAACAACGCCAAAAGGGGCAGGAGGGCCCGCCAAAGGGCGGGCCCAGCCGCAGAGAGCTAAGACAGGCGCTCCACCAGCATCGCCTGCCCCATCCCACCAGCAACGCACATCGTCTCCAGCCCGATCGCCTTGTCGAGCGTCTGGAGGTCGTTCAACAGCGTGGTCATGATGCGGGCGCCGGTCATCCCGAACGGATGGCCGAGCGCGATCGCGCCGCCGTGCGGGTTGAGCTGCTCGTCGGAGATCCCCCACTCGCGCTGACAGGGGATGACCTGCGCGGCGAACGCCTCGTTGAGCTCGACGATGTCGACGTCCTCCATCGTCATGCCCGCCTGCTGGAGCACCTTCCGAACGGCCGGGATCGGACCGAGGCCCATGTACTCCGGCTCCAGCGCACCCACCGCGGAGGCGATGATGCGTGCCTTCGGCGTGAGGCCGAGCTCCTTCGCGCGCTCCTCGGACATCACGAGCACGGCGGCGGCGCCGTCGTTGAGCGGGCAGGCGTTGCCCGCCGTGACGCTGCCGTCCGGCTTGAAGACCGGCTTGAGCTGCGAGAGCTTCTCGATGTTCGTGCCGGGACGCGGACCGTCATCCTTCGTGACGGTCGCCTCCGGGACGGTGACCTCGTTGCCCTCCTCGTCGTGGGCGGTGTGCTCGGGAACCACCACCGGAACGATCTCCCGGTCGAAGTGGCCGGAGGCCTGCGCCTCGACCGCGCGGTTCTGCGAGATGACAGCCCACCCGTCCTGCTCCTCGCGCGTGATGCCCTCGCGCTCGGCGACGTTCTCGGCCGTCAGGCCCATCGGGATGTAGACGTTGACGAGCGAGCCCGCCGATCCGTCGAGCTGCGGGTGGAACGGCAGGGGCGCCCCGCCGCCGAGCCGCGAGACGGCCTCGACGCCGGCGGCGACGTACGTGTCCCCCTCGCCGGCTCTGATCGCGTGGAAGGCCATGCGGATCGTCTGCAGCGAGGAGGCGCAGAAGCGGTTGACGGTCGTGCCGGGGACCGAGATCGGCAGCCCGGCGAGGATCGAGGCGTTGCGCGCGACGTTGTAGCCCTGCTCTCCCTCGCCGGAGGCGGCGCCCATCATCACGTCGTCGATGGTGGCGGGGTCGAGCAGCGGGTTACGCTCCAGCAGCGCGCGGAGGGGAACGGCGGCGAGGTCGTCGGCCCGGACGTCCTTCAGCGAGCCC
>DATHEP010000431.1:0-6169 GCA_035318525.1 Conexibacter sp. | reverse complement strand
CCTCGCCGACGGGTCGGACGCGGACAGCCCCGTCCCGTTCCCGATCGCCGGCGAGGAACCGGAATCGCTCGACTTCTCGCCGGACGGGACGACGATGGTCTACACAGCCGAAGACACGGGCGGGACGCGCCGGGTGTTCGTCGCCGCCGGCGACGGCAGCGGCGGGCACGGCCTCGACCTCGGCGAGACGGTCCCGGACGCGTTCGACGCGCGCCTGAGCGCAGACGGCACCACGATCACGTTCTCCACCTCGTCGGACGTCCCCTACGGGACCGAAGAGGGGCCGCTGCGAGACATCTACTCCACGCGGCTCGACGGCTCGCACCTGCAGAAGCTCACGGACGCGGACGGCACCTACGAATCGGCGACCGTGTCGCCGGACGGCGAGACGATCTACACCAGCCGGCGCGAGGTGATACTCGAAAACTTCGGCTTCGGCATAGCCGTCGTGCTGAGCGCGCCGCAGCTGTGGGCGATGGGCGTCCGCGGTGCCGGCGGTCACCAGATGGCGGGCTCGGAGGGGGTCGACCCGAGCGTCGGGCGCCCGAGAGCGCAGAGCGCGAGCATAATAGGCTGGATCTGCGGGAAGCTGCCTGGCTGCAAGCAGCTCAAGGAGAAGTGGGACGAATTGAAGCAGGCCGAGCGAGACTGGTGCGAAGATCACGGCAAGGCGGTGTGTGCTCGGTTCGCTTTGGACGCTGAGCGGGCAGAGCTGTACGCCGAGAAGCTCTTCACCGGACCATCGACGGACAGTTCGATGTCGAACGCGTTCCAGCACGCGTACTGGACCGCGCTGATGACTCGGTCGGCGATCATAAATCAGGTGCCCCAGATCGGCGGCGAGGCCAACCTGACATCCGACATTCGCGCATGGGGGTATCAGTACTCGCTCGCCCACGAGACCGACCCGGACACCGGCGAGCCGCTGTACAAGAGATCTGGGGAGGAAGGACGCAAGTCGCGGATGGACGCGCACAACAACTACGTCGGCTACCTCCTCGCGTACCTATATCCGGAAAGACTCCATCCGGAGACCCGCAACGTCATAGGTCTCTGCACGATAGTCCGCAATCGGGTGGCGAACAGAGGCACAGCGATCACCAGACGAGAGGCTGAACTGAGATCGCCGTCGGTGGCCTGGGATCTGCCGTACTGGTACGTGAAGAAAACGAGAAACAGACCGAAGGTTACGATTGGACACCTTGTCAACAACTCATGCAGATGAGGTCGGCGGGGTCCGGCGGCGCTGATTAGCCGCGAGGTGGTCCGAGCCGCAGCGACCGGAGGTTGCTAGCGTCCGGCCCCATGCGAGTTCGAGCGACCCTGGCAGCAGTCGCAATGATGGCGGTCGGAGGGTGCGCCGACGGCATCCCGTCGCCGGGGGATCAGAACGTGCTCGAGCCGAGGCCCACGGCCGCACGGCTGGACAGAGCTCGCCGGCTCCCGACGCCGGTCTACTGGCTGGGACCGCGCTACGGCAGGTTGAAGCTGACCGGCGTGACCTCCTCGAGATTTGGCGCGCAGTTCTCCTATGGGCAGCCGTCGTGCGACTCTGGATGCACCTACCCGCTCGGCGTGTTCAGCGGACCCCGTCGAGGACTGGGTCTGCTCCCCGAGCGCGGGACCCGTCGCGGAAGCGAACCCAGGATCTGCTTCAAGGAGATACAGGCGGCGCTCCTCGTAGGGTGCCCCGGCGAGTTCAGCGCCGACCTGTGGACTGGTCCATACGACATCGCCGTTGACATCGACACGAACCGCATCCACCGGCGGGAGGTCCTTCGCAGCCTGAGACCGATGAATCCACCGGCCAGATCCAGGCCGCTCTTCGCGCGATCTGCGCCGCTGACGTGCAGCGAGTTCGCCAGGCTGGCACCCTGGTTCGCCGTCAAGCTCCCGGACGTCTTGCGTCCGACGGGCTGCCTCTAGCAACGAGCCAGCGAGCATCTGATCCGCCCGCGTCCCCGGATGCCTGGGAAGCGCGTGACCGTTCGCGGGGCGATCGCACTCGCCGTCGCGGCGCCCTGGGCGCTGTGGACCGTCGTTCGCGTGCTCGGGATCGAGGACGGCCACCCGCTCCTCCCTGCGATGGCGTTCACGCCATACGTCGCGGCGACCGCATGGGTGCCGGTCCTGCTCGCGCTCGTGCTGCGCCGCTGGGCCGTAGCGGCGCTCGCCGGTCTCGCGATGGCGGCGCTGACGCTGACCGTCGCGCCGCGTGCGCTCCACAGCCCCCAAGAGCCGTTGCCCGGCGGCACGCCCCTGTCGGTCATGAGCGCGAACCTGCTCCGCGGGCACGGCAGCGCCACCGCGGTCATGTCGCTCGCCCGCCGACGCCACGTCGACGTGCTCAGTCTGCAGGAGCTCACGCCCGACGCGATCCTGCGCCTCGATCGCGCGGGCGCGCGCGACCGCTTCCCCTATCGCGTTCTCGACGCTCGCGCCGGCGTGCACGGCTCCGGGCTCATGTCGCGCTACCCGCTGCTCGACGCACACAAGCCCAGCTCATCGCTTGCGATGCCCGACGCCCAGCTCGCGGTCCCCGGCGTCGACGGCACGGTCTTCGTCAAGGCCATCCACGTCGTCACGCCGCTGCACGACGAGATTCCCGTCTGGCGTGACGAGCTGCGCGCGCTTCCGCCGGCGACGCCCGACGGACGGCTGCGGCTCCTGATCGGCGACTTCAACGCGACGCTCGACCATCACGAGCTCCGCGCGCTGATCGCCACCGGCTACCGCGACGCCGCCGACGCCACCGGAAACGGCCTGCACGGCACCTATCGCAACGGACGCCTTCCGCTGACGATCGCCATCGACCATGTCCTCGTCGACCGCCGCGCCCACATCACCGCCGCCAGCATCCACCCCATTCCCGGCAGCGACCACCGCGCGCTTCTCGCGACCGTCAGCCTGCCCAGCGCGAGACGCTGAGCGACGTGACGCGTGCAGAGATGCCGGAGGAGGGACTCGAACCCCCGACACGCGGATTATGATTCCGCTGCTCTAACCGACTGAGCTACTCCGGCGGGGAGGCCGAAGTGTAGCGGCGGGTCGGTCGCCGGCGCCCGACCGTCGAACGGGCGGCCACGCCCCGGCGAAGGGCTCGGGGGCGACGTCTCGAACACCGACGGGTATGCAGCGCGCACCGGCTGTGCGCCGCGCAAGCAGCCAACGTCAGGGAGGTCGTCTGTCGTGTCCGCGAATCAGGGAACGGATGTGCCCGGGGGCGTGACGGTGGTCGCGATGCTCGCGATCGTGATCGGGATCGTCGAGCTGTTCGCCGGGGTGGTGATGATCGTCTTCAGCGGCGACGTCAGCGGGTACTCGACGACGGCCGCGATCGTGTTCGGGATCGTCACGCTCGTCGTCGGCTTGATCTACGTGTGGGTCGGTCGCGGCCTGCTGAAGCTCGACCCGGCGGCGTGGATGGTCGGGCTGTTCGTGAGCGGCTTGCGCGCCGTCTACGACGTCGTCTGGCTGATCGTCCTGGGTCTCGACGGCATCGGGATCACGACGCTGATCGCGCTCGTCGTCAACCTGCTCGTGTTCGCGGCGCTGTGGTCGGGCCGTGCGTCGTTCGGCGCCGACGGGTCGGGCGGGAACACGCCGCAGCCGGCCTGAGCGACGCGCCGCCGTATCGGTCCCCGCCGACCGCGCGGGAACCGGTACGGTCCGCCGCATGACCGCCACCCCGCCGCAGGAGCAGCTCGAGCGCGCGCTGGAGACCGTCGTCGGGCGCTGCCTCAACGTGCGCACCGGCGAGCAGGTGCTCGTGATCGGGGACCACGACCCGGAGTCCCGTGTGCTCGCGGAGGCGCTGCGCGACGCCGCTGCCCGCTACGGCGCCGACGCCGTGCTCGCCCTCATGGACCCGCGCGAAAACGACGGCACCGAGCCGCCGCCTCCCGTCGCCGCCGCGCTCGCCGCCTGCGACGTCTACATCGTCCCCACGAGCCGCTCGCTCTCCCACACCGAGGCCCGCCGTGCGGCAACGCAGGCCGGAGCGCGCGGCGCCACGCTGCCGGGCGTCACCGCCGACATGCTCGCGCGCATGATGGCGATCGACTTCGACGCGCTGAAGGCGCGCACCCTGCAGGTCACAAGACTGCTCGACGAGGCCGACGAGGCGCACATCGCATGCGCGCACGGGTCCGACATGACGATCGACATCGGTGGCCGCAGAGGGCTCGCCGACTATGGCGAGATCAGCGGCCACGCGTCGTTCGGCAACCTGCCCGCCGGCGAGGGCTTCGTCGCTCCGCTGAGCGGCCACGGCACGCTGGCAGCGACGAGCCTCGCGCCGCTCGGGATCTCGCCCGAGCCGGTCCTGCTGACGGTCGAGGACGGGCACCTGACGGCCGCCAACGGACCTTTCGGACCGGACTTCTTCGAGCGCCTCGCACAGCACGGGCCGAACGGCACGAACATCGCGGAGCTGGGCGTCGGCACGAACGACGCGGCGATCCTCACCGGCAACGTGCTGGAGGACGAGAAGATCCTCGGCACCGTCCACGTGGCGTTCGGCGCCAGCGCCGGGATCGGCGGCACGGTGTCCGTGCCGATCCATCTCGACGTGGTCGTCGTCGAGCCGACGCTGCACGTCGGCGGCGAGCTGGTCCTCGACGCCGGCCGCTGGGTCCTCTGACCCGTTGCTGCTCGCTGTCCCCAACTTCTCCGAGGGCCGTGACGATGCGGCGATCGACGCGATCGGCCACGCGCTGACGGCGGGCGGCGACGTCCACCTGCTGGCCGTCCACCGCGACCCGGACCACAACCGCTCCGTCTTCACGCTCGCTGGCGAGCCGGGCGCGCTCGCGCCGGCGCTCGCCGCCGGCGCCGAGGTGGCGCTCGCCCGCATCGACCTGCGCGCGCACGAGGGCGTCCACCCGCACGTCGGCGCGCTCGACGTCGCGCCCGTCGTCCACCGCCACGACACCGACCGCGGCGCCGCCTGCGCCGAGGCACTCGTGACCGCCGACCTGCTCGCACGGCTCGGCCTTCCCGTCTTCCTCTACGGCGCGCTCGCGCAGGGGCGCACGCGCGCGGAGCTGCGCCGCGGCGGACCGGAGGCGCTCGCGCGCCGCGTCGCGAGCGGCGAGCTGCGGCCTGACTTCGGCCCGCCTGCGCCGCACCCGAGCGCCGGCGCCACGCTCGTCGCCGCACGCCCGCCGCTCGTCGCCTTCAACGTCACACTGCGGCCGCCCGCGACGCTCGAGACAGCCCGCGAGATCGCCGCGCGCATCCGCGAAGGGGGAGTCGACGGGCTGCCCGGCCTGCGCGCGATCGGCCTGCTGCTGGAGCGCCAGCAGGAGGTCCAGATCTCGATGAACGTCGAGCGGCCCGCCGCGACGCCGCTGCGCGACGTAGTCGCCGCGATCGCGCGGCACGCCGAGCCGGCGACGGCCGAGCTCGTCGGCCTCGCGCCGGAGGCGGCCTTCGAGGACTTCCCGCCACGCCTGCCGATCCCGGGCTTCGATCCGGACGCGCACCTGATCGAGCGCGCGCTCGCGCGCGTGCGCTCCTGAATCCGCTGCGTCGCGGACCAGATAGCGCGCCGGCCCGAAGCGCGCCCGGCGCCGCGACGCGCGTAGCGCGCGGCTAAGCTCCAAGAGATGGCGCAGACGAAGAAGAAGCGGCAGACGAAGCACCGCGGCAACGCCGCCGGGCAGGTCGAGGCGCGCGGCCGCACAGGCCGCAGACCGACGGCGGGCGAGCGCAAGCAGACCTCGCGCGACCTGCGGCTGGAGCGGCTCGACAGACCGCCGTCGTGGAGAAGCGCGCTCAACCGCGCCGCCGTCGCCGCCGGTCTCTTCTTCGTCCTCCTGGTGTTCTTCTTCAGAGACCAGGGGCTCGGCCCGAAGGTCGGCATCGCCGGCTTCATGCTGCTCGTCTACGTCCCGATGGGTTACTACACCGACCTCTTCATCTACCGCCGCCGGCAAGCGAGAAGACTGCGCGAGCAAGCGGCGAAGCGGGACGCCGCGAAGTGATCGACGCACACGTCTTCACCGTCGGGCAGGTGCAGGAGAACTCCTACATCGTGCGGGCGGCGGGGTCGGATCGCGCGGTGATCGTCGACCCGGGGGACGAGGCCCCACGTCTGCTCGCCGCCGTCGAGCAGCTGGGCGTGACGCTCGAGGCGATCCTGCTCACGCACACGCACTTCGACCAC
>DATHEP010000430.1:0-9715 GCA_035318525.1 Conexibacter sp. | reverse complement strand
AACGAGCTCGCGCTCGCGCAGGAACGCGAGACGATGGGCGCGGCTCCGGCCGTTGCGGCCGCCGGCGAGCCGGCTCGGCGCGCGGAGGAGCCGCGAGCGTGACCGGCCGCGATCCGCATCTCCACGCCTTCGTCTCCGCCGCGCCGCGCATCGAGCGGACCGGCCTGCGCGTCCTGCTCGCGCTCGCGCGGCGCCCGCGCGGCGCGCGCGTGCTGCACCGCCTCGCGCCCGCCGACCAGCTCGCGAACGGGATCGCGTCGATGGGCCACTTCGAGGATCCGGCCGTCGCGATGTCGCTCGGCTGGGACGCCGACGCCGTCGCCTCCCGCGGCCGCGCGCTGCGGCGCGAGGAAGGCCGGCCGTGAGCCGCCGCCGCGAGCCGCAGCGGATCGAGGCCGACGTCTGCGTGATCGGCGCCGGCGCCGGCGGCGCCGTCGCTGCCGCCGAGCTGGCCGAGGGCGGCGCGAACGTGGTCGTGCTCGAGCAGGGCCCGCGCCACGAGCCCGACCGCTTCAGCGCTCGTCCGCTGGAGATGATGGCGCGGCTCTACCGCGACGGCGGCCAGGGCACGACGATCGGCTCGCCGCCGCTCCTGCTGCCGCTCGGCCGGGGGATCGGCGGCACCACCCTGATCAACTCGGGGACGTGCTTCCGCACGCCGCCGGCCGTGCTGCAGCGCTGGCGCGACGAGTTCGGCCTCGACGCGCTCGCCGACGAGGACGCGCTCGACCCGTGCTTCGCGCGCGTCGAAGCGGCGCTCTCGATCGCCGAGGTGACGCCTGAGCTGGCCGGTCGCAACGCCGCCGTCGCGCGCCGCGGGGCGGAGACGCTCGGCTGGTCGCACGGCTTCCTGCGGCGCAACGCGAAGGGCTGCATCGGCTCCGGCGTCTGCGCGTTCGGCTGCCCGACCTCCGCCAAGCAGCACGTCGGCATCACGTACGTGCCGCGCGCCGAGGCGGCGGGGGCGCGCGTGATCACCGGCGCCGACGTGCGCCACGTGCTCGTCGAGCGCGGCGAGGCGGTCGGCGTGGAGGCGCGGCTGGCGGGCGCCGGCGGCGGCCGGATCGAGGTGCGCGCGCCGCAGGTGATCGTCGCCGCCGGCACGATCCACACGCCGCTGCTGCTCGCGCGCAGCGGGCTGGGCCGCGACTCCGGCGAGCTCGGCCGCAACCTCGCGCTTCACCCGGCGACGGGCGCCTTCGCGCTGATGGACGAGGTCGTCGACATGGCGAAGGGCGTGCCGCAGTCCTTCTACATCGACGAGTTCGCGTCTGAGGGGATCATGTTCGAGGGGGTCGCCGGGCCGCCGTCGTACGTGGCGATGGCGCTGCCGCTGACCGGCAGAAGACATGCCGCCGCGATGGCGAGCTACCGCAACCTCGCGCTGTTCGGCTTGATGGTGAGCGACGCGTCGCGTGGCTCGGTGCGCTCGCTCGGCGGCCGCGCGGTGATCCGCTACGACCTCGTGGAGGAGGACGCCGCGCGCTTCCGCACGGGCCTGGCGCGGATGGAGCAGCTGTTCCGTGCGGCCGGCGCGCGCGAGGTCTACCTGCCGCTGCCGCGCGGCGTGACGCCCGAGCGCGCCCGCGCGCGCGACCTCAAGCTGATGGCCTTCCACCCGCTCGGCACCGCACGCGCCGACGCGCGCCCTGAGAGCGGCGTCGTCGACGGCGATCTGCAACTGCATGGCGTGCGCGGCGTGCACGTGGCGGACGGCTCCGTCGTGCCCAGCTCGCTCGGCGTCAACCCGCAGCTGACGATCATGGCGCTCGCGACCCGCTTGGCCTTCGGGCTGCTCGATCGCGCCGTGCCGCAGACCGACCAGACCGATCGCGCGCCCACGGGCGTCGCGTGAGCGAACCCGAGGAGAACCCGACCATGTCCTTCCTGATCGACCCCGCCCTGCTGTACGCCGGCGGCCGCACGTACGCGGCGACGACGCCGCCCGAGGAGCGCACGCTCGCGAACGACCTCAAGGTCGGGGCGCAGACGATGGCCTTCTTCTACGCCGTCAGCGTCGGCCTCTACCTCGACCACGAGTGGACGAGGCCGATCTGGCGCCCCGTCCGCGCCAAGTCCGGCCGCGACTGGATGCTCAACTCCGGCGTCACCAGATTCGACGCGAGAAAGGCCGGCCCGAGAACCCACAAGCTCGCGGCTGCGATCTTCGCGACCTACCCGATCTGGCTGTGGATGGGCATGCGCGGCGGGAAGCGCTCCACACGCTGACCGGCGACTGTTTCCGCGGGGACGCGGTGGGTAGCCGGGAGTGACACCCCACCCGCTGGAGGCGACAGTGTTCGAACGGCTCAACACCCCGCAGGAGGCGTACAACTACAAGCTCGGCGCGGCGCTGAAGATGGAGCAGACCGTGCTCGACATGCTCGACAAGAACGCCGACGAGGCGCAGGACGAGCACGTCAGGGAGCTGTTCCGCCACCACCAGGCGGAGACGCGCCAGCAGATCAGGAACATCGAGGGCGCGTTCGCGGCCTTCGGCTGGGACGTCGACACCTCGCCCTGCCCTGCGATCGAGGGGCTGGAGAAGGAGGGCAAGGCCAACGCGAGGAAGGCCGACGATGCGCTCGTCGACTCGCTGCTCCTGCAGGGTGCCGCGGAGGTCGAGCACCACGAGATCGCCGTCTACGAGGGCCTCATCATCAACGCGCGCGCGATGGGGAGAAGAGACGTCGTGCGGCTGCTCGAGCAGAACCTCGAGCAGGAGCGCCACACGCTCAGAGAGGTCCAGCAGGCGGAGACGCAAGCCGCTGCGGCCGCGCCGGCCGCGTAGCCGCTGGCTTCACGCCACCGCGGGAGCCGGTGCCGGCGCCGGCCCCGCGGGCGGCGACACCTCGCCCTCCCGCGCATCCGCTGCGATCTGACGCACCGCGGCGAGCAGGAGCAGGTCGACCGCCAGCCCGAAGACGGCGCCGAACTGCGACTCGTAGAAGGCGAGCACCTGGACGACGAGGATCGCGACGAGCAGCCCGCGCTCGAGCCCGTGACAGGCCTCCAGCCGGTCGCCGGCGCGCTCGTGGCGGATCGCGATCGCGACGAACACGGCGGCGACGACGCTCGCCGCCAGCGTCGCGACGTTCGCGAAGCGCAGTCTCGCCAGGTTGTCGGTGACGAAGCCGGGGTGCGCGCCGCCGAGGTCCATCGCGACCGACAGCACGAGCTCGAACGCGCTCACGAACGTGAGGAAGGCCCAGATCCCGAACACGGTGATCAGCGCTGCCGGGAAGCGCGGATGCTCGACGACGCGGTGCGTGAACGCTCGCCCGCGCGCGGCGGCGCGTGCGTAGCGGCTCGGCGCTGGCGTCGGCAGCGCCTCCACCTCCCGCAGCAGCGTGCGCAGGGGCGCCACGAGCGGATCCGCCTGGTCGGCGCGGTCGAGCAGCGCGAGCGCTTCGCGCCGCTCGCGCTCGTCGAGGTCCCGTCGCGCCGCCTCGCCGACCAGTTCGATCGCGTTCGCGACGCACTCGGCCGACGTCAGCCCGCCGCGCCGCTGCGCCCAGTTGGCAGCGAAGAACAGCGCGACGAAGATCAGGTAGATGAGCGACGCCGCCGGCCGGTAGAAGTAGTTGTTGTCCTCGGTGATGAACTTGCCGAGCTCGTCGATGAAGAAGCCGAAGCCGATCCCGCCGACGATCGCCGCGCGCCGCCGGATCGGCCGCCCGAGGAACGTCAGCAGCAGCGTGATCGCGACGAGCATCCACAGCCCGCCCCACAGCAGGTGCGCGATGTGCAGCCCGCCGCCGCCGAGCTGCGGGTAGTGCGTCAGCCACAGCTGCGTGCGGATCACGAGGATCGTCGCGACAGCCGTCAGCAGCAGCGTCTCGTGCAGCGAGGCGAACTCGCTCGTGCGTTGAAGCGGGCCGGCCAGCGCGCGCCGGATCTGTCGCAGGCGCTCGCCCATCGAGCGCGATCCTAGTAGGGCTCGACGACATCCCCGTGGCGTCTGGCGGCGGGCGACGCTGCGCGGATGCGTCGTCCTCGGTCGGCGCAATAGCTCTGCTATTGCCGCCTCCCTGCGTCCTCGCCCCGCTTGGTCGCCCATCCGCCAGCCGCTCACGCGGATATCGCCGAGCCCTACGCCGCGCCGCCGCGCGAAAGACGTTGCGCGTGCAACGATGGGACGGATGTTGCGCCTCTCCGTGCTCGACCAGTCGCCGATCTCCGAGGGGTCGAACGGGGCGGAGGCGCTCCACAACACGCTCGACCTCGCCCGCCTGACCGACCGGCTTGGCTACCACCGCTACTGGGTTGCCGAGCACCACGGCGGCCCGATGCTCGCGTGCGCGAGCCCGGAGGTGATGATCGGCCCGATCGCCGCCGCGACGGAGCGGATCCGCGTCGGCAGCGGCGGCGTGATGCTGCCGCACTACAGCCCGCTCAAGGTGGCGGAGAGCTTCAGCATGCTCGCCGCGCTGTTCCCGGACCGGGTCGACCTCGGGATCGGTCGCGCCCCCGGCACCGACCAGCGCACGATGCTCGCGCTCCAGCGCGACCGCCGCACGCCGGCGCCGGACGACTTCCCGCAGCAACTGGCCGAGCTGCTCGCCTACCTCGACGGCGAGCTGCCGGCCGGCCACCCGTTCGCGCCGCTCGCGCGCGTCCTGCCCGGCCGGCCCGCGCGGCCGGCGCCATGGCTGCTCGGCTCCTCGCCGCAGTCCGCGATCTGGGCGGCGGAGCTGGGGCTGCCGTACTCGTTCGCCGACTTCATCAACAGCAGCGGGGCCGCGATCGCGCGGGACTACCGCGAGCGCTTCCAGCCCTCGGTGCGCAACGACCAGCCGCAGGTGGCGGCTGGCGTGTGGACGATCTGCGCCGAGACGGACGAGGAGGCGCAGCGGCTCGCGGCGAGCGGGCGGATGGCGTTCACGCTGCTGCGCCAGGGGCGCCTGATCGAGGTGCCGCCGGTCGAGAAGGCGCTGCGCTTCCTCGAGCGGCAAGGCTCGCCGATCGACGGCAGACCGCGCAGCCGCCGCACCGTCGTCGGCTCGCCACAGACCGTGCGCGCCGAGCTCGAGCAGGTCGCCGAGGAGTACGGCGCCGAGGAGTTGATCCTCGTCACGATCACGCACGAGCACGCGGCACGGCGCCGCTCGTACGAGCTGATCGCGGAGGCCTTCGGACTTGTGTGAGTGATCGCACACTCTCCGGCGCGGCGCCCTGAGAGGGTCGGCTGGCTGTGTAGCCAGAGGAGACCCTGAGGAGGGCGCCCCGTGCAGACCGTCATGCTCCGCCTCGACGCGCTGATCCGCCGTCGCCGCGGTCGCTTCATCGCCGTGTGGGCGCTGATCCTGGTCGTCTCCCTGCCGTTCGCCGCGCGCCAGTCCGAGCACCTCAGCGGCGGCGGCTTCGACGTCCCCGGCTCGCAGTCGGTCGCCGTGCAGCAGGCGCTCGAGCGCGACTTCGACGACGCGCAGGCGACGACGCTCGCCGTCGTCCTCGTCCCCCGCGAAGGCGCCACGGCGGCAGAGCTGCGCGCCGCGCTCACGAGGGTCGGCGCGGCCGCCGGCGAGGTCGACGACGCCGTCCTCGCGCCCGTCGCCCGCCAGCGCGCGCTCGACCAGCTCGCGGCCGACGGCCCGCGCACGCTCGTCGTCCCGCTCAGAGCCGACGTCGGCACGAGCGACTCGATCGACGTGGCCGCCGACCTGCGCGAGCAGCTCGGGATCGCGGACGCGCCCGCCGACGCGGCGGTCGCCACCCACCTGATCGGCCAGGGCGCGCTGTGGGCCGGCATGCAGGACCTCTCGAAGGAGGACCTCGCCGCCGCAGAGGCGGTCGGCTTCCCGATCGTGCTGCTGATCCTGCTCGCGGTCTTCGGCTCGCTCGTGGCGGCGTTGATGCCGGTCGCGCTGGGCGTCGTGGCGGTGATGGTGACGGGTGCGCTGATCTATGCGCTGTCGCTGATGACCGGCATGAGCGTGTTCGTCACGAACATGGCGTCGATGATCGGCATCGGCGTCGCGGTCGACTACTCGCTGTTCGTGCTCGCGCGCTACCGCGAGGAGATCGCCGGCGGCCGTGAGCCCGACGACGCGCGTGCGATCGCGCTCGCGACCTCCGGCGTCGCCGTCACCTTCTCCGGCCTGACCGTGATCGTCTCGCTCGCCGGCCTCTTCATCGTCGACACGATGGCCGTGCGCTCGATGGCGCTCGGCGCGATCCTCGTGGTCGCGATCTCGGTGCTCGCCGCCACGACGCTGCTGCCGGCGCTGATCTCGCTCGCCGGCCGTCGCGCGTGGGAGCCGGGGCGGGCCGCCTCCGTGACCGGCTTCCTGACGCGTGGGCTCGGGCGCGTCGCCCGCCTCGGCCGCGCGCCGCGCCACGAGCGCGGCTCCTTCTGGCCCCGCTGGACCGGCGCGATCATGCGCCGCCCCGTGCTCGCCGCGCTCGGTTCGACCGTCGCCCTGCTCGCGCTCGCGATCCCGGCGCTGCAGCTCGAGATGCGCAACGGCGCGTTCGAGCAGTTCCCGGCCGGCCACGAGACGCGCGTCGGCGCCGAGGCGGCGGCGCGCGTGCAGGGCGCTGGCGCGGCCAGCCCGGTCGAGGTCGTCGCGCCGCGCGGCGAGCTCCAGCAGGTGCGCGCGACCCTCCAAGCCGACCCCGAGATCGTCAGCGTGGCCGCGCCGATTTCGTCGCGCGACGGCGAGGTCGCGCTCGTGCGCGCGACCGCCCGCCATCACGGCGAGTCGGCGCAGGCGCGCGACATGGTCGACCGCCTGCGCGCGGAGCTGCCCGCGAGCGCGGTCGTCGGCGGGACGCCCGCCTTCGGCAAGGACTTCGCCGACCGCATCGCGGCCGCGATGCCGCTGATCGCGCTGTTCGTGCTCGCGCTCTCGTACCTCGTCCTGCTGCTGCTCCTGCGGTCGGTCGTGCTGCCGCTGAAGGCGGTCGTGATGAACCTGCTGTCGGTCGGCGCCGCCTATGGCGTGCTCGTCGCGGTCTTCCAGCTCGGCTGGGTCGACGGCTTCCTCGGCTTCCAGTCCAACGGCTACGTCGACGCGCTCACGCCGCCGCTCGTGCTGGCGATCGTCTTCGGCCTGAGCATGGACTACGAGGTCTTCCTGCTGAGCCGCATCCGCGAGCGCTGGGCTGCGACCGGCGACCCGCGCCGCTCCGTCGCGGAGGGCCTGCAGGCGAGCGCGAAGACGATCACGAGCGCTGCGCTGATCATGACGTGCGTCTTCGCCGTCTTCATCGGCACGGGGCTGCCCTCGATCCAGCAGATCGGCGTCGGCTGCGCGGTCGCGATCGCGCTCGACGCGACGCTCGTCCGGCTCGTGCTCGTGCCGGCCGCGATGGAGCTGCTCGGAAGATGGAACTGGTGGCTGCCGAGACCGCTTGCCCGCGTGCTGCCGGACGTGGCGGTGGAGCAGGCGCCGGAGCCGGCGGCGGCGGCGGTGGGAGGCTGATCCAAAGGACTTCCAAGTTCGTCCAAATCTTGGATATAGTTCCAAGGACTTGGACGAACCTGGAATGAGCTTGGATGCACGTAGAGACGCCGCCTGACGTCGGTCTGAGACAGATGCTCGCCGGGCTCGCACGCGGCGTGAGACCCGTTCCAGGCTACCCCCACTGGGACAAGCTCCGCCACCTGGAGCCGCCGGCCGGCGTCGAGCGGGAGGCGTGGTGGGCCGCGATCAAGGTGCAACGCTCGACGAGCCCGCTCCCGCTGGTCGCGACCGACGGCAGACCGTGCCGATACGGGACGCCGGACGACGTCCTGCGTCTCCTCCACTTCGTCGACCAGCAGTGCGCGGGCCAGGTCGCCATGGACGAGGTCGTCACCGACGACGCGCAGGCGCGGCAGCACTATCTCGTCAGCGGCCTGATGGAGGAGGCGATCCGCTCCAGCCAGCTGGAGGGCGCTTCGACGACGCGCCAGGTGGCGAAGGACCTCCTGCGCAGCGGCCGCGAGCCGGTCGACCGCAGCGAGCAGATGATCCTCAACAACTATCGGGCGCTCACGTTCATGCGCGAGCAGGCCGGCGATCGCCTCGCGCCGCAGACCGTGCTCGAGCTGCAGCGCATCCTCACCGACGGGACGCTCGACGAGCCGGACGCGGCCGGCCGGCTGCAGCGGCCCGACGAGGTGCGCGTCGCGGTCTACGACGGCCGCGACCGGATCCTCCACGCGCCGCCGCCCGCCGAGGAGCTGCCTGCCCGCCTGCAGGCGCTGTGCGACTTCGCCAACGAGCCGATCGACGGCGAGCGTTTCATCCACCCGGTCGTGCGCGGGGTCCTGCTGCACTTCTGGCTCGCCTACGACCATCCCTTCGTCGACGGCAACGGCCGCACGGCGCGGGCGCTCTTCTACTGGTACCTGCGCACGCGCGGCTACTGGCTCGTCGAGTACCTGTCGATCTCGCGCATCCTGCGCGAGGCGCCCGCACAGTACACGCGCGCCTTCCTCCACACCGAGACCGACGACGGGGACACGACGTACTTCCTGCTCCACCAGCTCGAGGCGATCGAGCGCGCGGTGCACGAGCTCTACGCCTATCTCAGACGCAAGATGCGCGAGGTTCGCGCCGTCGAGTCGCTGATCGCGGACGACGCGCGCTTCAACCACCGCCAGCTCGCGCTGCTCAGCGACGCGCTGCGGCACCCCGAGCGCGCGTACACCTTCGCTGGGCACGCGCGCGAGCATCGCGTGACGCACGAGACGGCACGGACGGACCTCTCGCAGCTCGCGCGGCGAGGGCTGCTGGTCCAGGCACGACACGGACGCGGCTACCGCTTCACCGCTCCGCCGGAGCTCGAGCGGCGGCTTCGCGGCCCGGCGCGAGTGGCGTAGGCTCCCCGCGGGGGCCATGGCGGGACGCGAGACACCGGCGACGCGGGCTGCCCGGGCAGCGGGGATCGAGCACCGCGTGCACGAGTACGTGCACGACCCGGGCGCGGAGTCGTATGCGCTGGAGGCGGCGGAGGCGCTCGGGATCGAGCCGAAGCGCGTCTTCAAGACGCTCGTCGTGCTCGTCGGCGACGCGCTGCACGTGTGCGTCGTCCCGTCCGAGTCGACGCTCGACCTGCGCGCGCTCGGCAAGCGGGCGCAGCTGGCGCCGACCGAGCGCGCCGAGCGCGTGACGGGCTACGTCGCCGGTGGGATCAGCCCGCTCGGGCAGCGGCGCGCGCTGCCGACGCTCGTCGACGACAGCGCGCTCGCGCACGAGACGGTCTTCTGCAGCGGCGGACGCCGCGGCCTGGAGCTCGAGCTGGCGCCGCGCGCCCTCGTGCGGCTCACGAGCGCGCAGGTGCGACGCCTGCGCCGATAGCGCCCACCGCGTGATGCACCGGATGGTAGGCTCGCGAGGGCCGCGTCCGGGGAGGGCGGGCACCGAACCACGGGGGAGGTTCCGATGGACCGGGGGAGAGCGAAGGACCGCATCGGCACGCGCCGCCAACGCGCGCTGGTCGCATGCGCCCTGGCCCTGCTTGCCCTCCCCGGCGCGACGGGCTGCGGGGAATCTGGCGAGGACGAGGCCGCCGCGAGACGGCGCGCCGCGGTGGCCGCGCGGCACGCGAGAGAGCTGGCCGTCGGCAGACGCGTCTTCGCGAAGCACTGCCAGGCCTGCCACACGCTCGCGGGCAAGCCCTACGACGGGCCGATCATCGAGTTCGAGGCGCCCAACCTCGACGAGGTGAGACTGAAGCGCAAGTACGTCGAATGGCGCGTCGAATACGGCGGCCCGGCGATGGC
>DATHEP010000429.1:0-3606 GCA_035318525.1 Conexibacter sp. | reverse complement strand
GGCCGCTCTCGGGCGACGAGGGCATCGCGATCAAGAACTACGCCAAGCAGCATCTCGACGTGACGTTCGTCAACGGCAGCTCCGGGGCGCAGAACACGACCCTGCGCGACCCGGCGCCGAACTTCTTCCGCTTCTCGACCGACGGCGCGCAGTGGATGGCCGGCCTGGGCACGTACGCCGCCGAGAAGCTCGGCTACAAGAAGGTCGCGACCGTCGGCGAGGACTACTCGTTCCCGTACGACCAGGTCGGCGGGTTCATGACCGAGTACTGCAAGGCCGGCGGGACCGTGCCCAAGAAGATCTGGGTTCCGCTCGGTACCAAGGACTATGCGTCGTTCATCGCTCAGATCCCCAAGGACGTCGACGCCGTCTACGTCGCGCTGGGCGGCGCCGACGCGCTCAACTTCACCAAGCAGTACGACGAGTTCACGGGCCGCAAGACCCCGCTGCTCGGCGGCTCGATCACGGTCGACGGCGCGATCATCAACGGGCTCAAGGACCGCGTCGAGGGCACGGTGTCCGCCGGCCCGGTGGCGGTGCTCGACACGCCGGCCTACCAGGCCTACGCCGCGGCGCTGAAGAAGTACTTCCCGAAGGCCGGGCCGCCCGGCCTGTTCGATCTCAGCTACTACGTCAACATGAAGTCGCTGCTGCAGGGCCTCGAGCAGGCGGGTGGCGACGTGTCGGGCGAGGACGCCAAGCTGCGTCCGGCGCTCTCAAGCCTGAAGTGGGATACCCCGGTCGGTCCGGTCGAGCTCGACGAGAACCGGCAGGCGATCTCCAACAACTACCTGTTCAAGGTGACCGACGGCCAGAGCAAGCTGCTCGACACCGTCGCGAACGTCAACCAGACGCTCGGCTCCGACCGCGAGAAGTACATCGCGGCGCCGTCGTTCGACCGCGAGAACCCGTCCTGTAAGTGAGTCCCGAGCCCGCCATCCGCCTGCGTGCGCTGACGCGGCGCTTCGGCGGCATCATCGCCGTGCGCGACGTCGACCTCGACGTCGCGCAGGGCGAGCGCCGCGCCGTCCTGGGCCCGAACGGAGCTGGGAAGACGACGCTGTTCAACCTCGTCGCCGGCGACTACCGCCCGAGTGCCGGCAGCGTCGAGCTGTTCGGGCGCGACGTGACCAGGATGCCGGCGCATCGGCGGGTCGCGTGCGGGTTGACCCGCACCTATCAGCGCTCGAACTTGTTCGCCGGCCTGACGGTTCGGGAGACGGTCTATCTTGCGCTGATGGGGGCTGAGCCGCGCCACTTCGCGCTGCGCAGGCGGCCCGACGACGAGCGGCGGCGTGGCAGCGCGGGCGACGCGCTGATCGAGCGGGTCGGCCTCGAGGGGCGCGCCGGGGCGCTCGTGGGCGAGATCTCCCACGGCGAGCAGCGCCAGCTGGAGCTCGCGGTCGCGCTCGCCGGCGATCCGAAGCTGATCATGCTCGACGAGCCCGCCGCGGGGCTGGCGCCGGGCGAGCGCCAGTTGCTGACCGAGCTGCTGCTGGGACTGGAGCGCGACATCACGGTCGTCCTGATCGAACACGACATGGACGTCGCGCTGAGCGTCGCGGACTCCGTGACGATGATGCACGACGGCTCCGTCGTGATCGAGGGCACGCCGGAGGAGATCCGCGCCTCCGAGCTCGTGCAGGCCCTCTACCTGGGCAGCGACCATGTCTGAGCCGCTGCTCGCGGTCGAGGACCTGAACGCCTGGTACGGCAGTGCCCACATCGTCCAGGGCGCGACGTTCGTCGTCGCCGACGAGCCGGTGGCCGTCATCGGCCGCAACGGCATGGGCAAGTCCACGCTCTGCCAGGCGATTCTCGGCCTGGTCGACGCCGAGCCCGGCGGCCGCGTGACCGGCTCGGTCCGGCTCGGCGGCGAGGAGCTCGTCGGCCGGCCCGTGCACAGGATCGCCGCGGCAGGAATCGGGTACGTGCCGCAGGGGCGGCGCATCTTCCCGTCACTGACCGTGCACGAGCACCTGCGGATGGTGTCCCGGCGCGGGTCGGACTGGACCCCTGACCGCGTCTACGGGCTCTGGCCGCGGCTCGCCGAGCGCCGCAAGCTCGGCGCCGCCTCGCTCTCCGGTGGCGAGCAGCAGATGCTGGCGATCGGCCGCGCGTTGATGACCGAGCCGCGGATCGTGATCATGGACGAGCCGTCCGAGGGACTCGCGCCGGCCGTGGTCGGCGAGCTCACCCAGACGCTCGGCCATCTCGTCGACGGCGGCCTGCGGATCCTGGTGGTCGAGCAGAACCTGCGCGTCGCCACGTCTCTGGCGCGCCGCCTGCTCGTGATGCTCAATGGCCGCGTCGTGGAGGAGACGTCGCCGGCCGCGCTCGAAGCCGACCCCGGCGCCAAGCAGCGCTATCTCGGCGTCACGCCCCGCGAGGCGATCGCAACCCCCGGACCCCGAACCTGACAGGAGTCACAGTGAAGAGGATTGTCGACCTTTCGATGCCCGTCCACATGGACATGGTGACCTTCGCGCGCGTCCCGCCGCCCGCGTTGACGGTCTACGAGAGCCACGAGGACTTCGCCACCCGCATCGGCGCCGCGGAGTTCGGGGTGGACTCGCTGACCGCGAGCTACCTCGTCGTGTCCAACGACCACGTCGGTACGCACCTCGACGCACGCAAGCACATCGTCCCGACCGCCGGCGGCCCGGAGACGATCCCGCTCGAGTACTGCATGTCGGACGGGGTCCTGCTGGACTTCACCGACAAGGAATCCGGGTACGTCATCACCGCCGACGACGTCAAGGCCGAGCTCGACCGGATCCAGTACACGGTCAAGGAGCGCGACATCGTGATCAACCACACGGGCGCGGGTGCCTACAACACCGAGGAGCGCTACCGCACCGACCATCCCGGCATGAGCGGTGAGGCGACGCGCTGGCTGATCTCCCAAGGGGTGCGGCTGATGGGCTGCGACGCGATCACCTTCGATCCGCCGGTCTGGGCAATGTTCGAGAAGCAGCTGTTCTGGGAGGCGCACCGCGTCATGTGGGACGAGGAGTACTGGCACCTCGAGAACCTCATGAACCTCGAGCAGATCGGCCGCCCGCACGGCTTCCAGCTCTGCGTGCTGCCGGTCAAGTGGGTTGGAACGACCGCGGCTCCCGTGCGCGCGGTAGCGGTGATCGAGGAGTGACGCAGGTGCTGCTGTTCACCGAGCCCGCATGCCTTGATGTCGCTGAGGCCGGTGGCAAGGGGGCCTCGCTCGCGCGCATGACGTCGCTGGGTCTGCCCGTCCCGCCCGGTTTCGTGATAGCCGCCGGGGCGCTGGCCGCCGCGCTGCCCGACCGCGGCGTCGGATTGCGGGAGCTCGCGAGGCGCCGGGACGCCGTCGGCGCACAGGCGCTGATCCGCGAGGTGGAGCTCGAACCCGCGCTGCGCCGCGCCGTCCTGGACGCCTACGCCGCGCTCGGGCCCGACGACCTGCCGGTCGCCGTGCGCTCGAGCGCCTGCGCCGAGGACTCCGAGGAGGCCTCGTTTGCGGGCCAGCAGGAGACGTACCTCCATGTCCGCGGTGGCGACGACGTGCGAGCGCGCATCCGCGACTGCTGGGCGTCCTTCTTCTCCGAGCGCGCGCTCTTCTACCGCGAG
>DATHEP010000428.1:0-3656 GCA_035318525.1 Conexibacter sp. | reverse complement strand
GGGTTGGTCGGCTCCGTCGCGGTGCCGGTGTCGCCGCCGCCACCGGTCCCACCCGCCCCCGCGCCGCCGCCGGTGTCCGGCGCGGGGGCGGTGCCAGTGTCGCCGGCGTCGGGATCGACCGCCCCGCCGGTGTCCACGTCTGGATCGACCGCGCCGCCGGTGTCGACGCTCGTGTCGTCGTCCGTGGTGGACGTAGTGGAGGTAGTTCTCGTCGTGCTCGTCGTCGACGTGCTCGGGATCGTCGACGCCGTGCCGACGGTCAGCGGGGGCGTCTCGAGCGTCTCCGCCGACTGCGAGCCGCTGCCGCCGCACGCTGCGACGCCGAGCGCGAGCAGCAGGCCCACCGCGAGGGCCGCGACGAGGAGCAGGGGGTGCGTGCGGCGAGGCACGGGAAAGCGCAGAGGTGGGCTAGCGCGGGATCGGCGCCATGCGGCGGCCGCAGTTCGGGCAGTCGTTGAGGTCCTTCTGTGCGAACTGGTCGCACCAGTTGCACACGCGCAGGTTCTCGACGGCCCAGGGCAGTTCGGAGGGAGTGGGGGCGAGCGGCACCAGTGTCGCCAGGACCTCGAGCGGCTCGCCCGTCTCGCGGTCGACGTACGTGCGGCCGACCTCGGCCTCGACCACGATCTCGCGACCGGTCGAGGGGGTCCGCATGCGGTAGCGCTGGTGCGTCCTCACGCGGGGGGATGCTAGCAACGCGGCCGAGGGAAAGCCGCCGTGCCGCGTAGGCTCTGCCGCGTGCGCGTGCTGATCTTCCACGGCTACCTGCTGCAGGGCACGGGGTCGAACGTCTACAACGCGAACCTCGCGGAGGCGCTCG
The DNA here is from genome assembly GCA_035318525.1 of Conexibacter sp. Lineage (GTDB taxonomy): Bacteria > Actinomycetota > Thermoleophilia > Solirubrobacterales > Solirubrobacteraceae > Conexibacter. The sequence continues at coordinate 2,836 of DATHEP010000428.1, read as the reverse complement.
TGCGGCTCGGCCACGAGGTTCACCTGCTGTGCCAGGAGCGCGCGCCGGAGGCGCTGCCGTTCGTCGACGCCGTCGGCGACTGGGACGGCGGCGAGCTGGCGCTGCGGACGCTGCGCGAGCCGGTCCGCTGCACCGTCTACCGCCCGGCGCTCGCCGGGCTGCTGCCGGTGTACGTCGCCGACCGCTACGACGGGATCGAGGCGCGGCCCTACCCGGACTGCAGCGACGAGGAGGTCGAGGCCTACGTGGCCGCCAACGTGCGTGCGGTGCGCGACGTCCTCACGCGGGCGCGGCCCGACGCCGCGCTCGCGAACCACCTCGTGATGGGGCCACTCGTGCTTGCGCGAGCGCTTGACGAGACCGTGCCGTACGCCGTGAAGGTCCACGGCAGTGACATCGAGTACACGGTTGCGCCGCATCCCGAGCGCTTCGTGCCGCCCTCGCTGGAGGGGATGGCGTCGGCCCGCACTGCGCTCGTCGGATCGCAGCACATCGCCGAGCGGCTGTACGCGACGCTCCGAGACCCGAGCCTGCCGGCGCGCACCCGCCTCGGCCCCCCGGGCGTCGATGTCGCGCGCTTCGCTCCGCGCGAGCCGGCCGCGGCACGCGCCGGCCTGCACGACTTGGCAGGGCACCTGGCGGATGCGGCGGCGAAGCGCGGCGGCGCCGCGCCGGCCGCCGGCGAGCAGCGCTCGGCGTTCGCGCGCGACGAGGGCGAGGCGGCGGCCGCGCTCGCCGACGTCGTGCGGGGGGTGGAGGCGACTGCGGAGGTCGACCGGCCGGTGACGGCCCGCGAGGACCGCCTCGTCGCCTTCGTCGGCAAGCTGATCGTCTCGAAGGGCGTCGACCTGCTCGTGGCGGCGTGGCCGCTCGTGCTGCAGCGCGAGCCGCGCGCCCGGCTCGTGCTCGTCGGCTTCGGCGCGTACCGCGACGGGATCGAGCGGCTGATCGGAGCGCTCGCGGACGGCCCCGACGGCGTCCCGGCGCTCGACGCGCTCGTCAGCGCGGGGCGCGGCGCCGAGGGCGGCCCAGTCGCGCCGCTGCGCCACCTGCGGGCGTTTCTCGACGGGCTCGGCGCCGACGAGCTCGAGCGCTACCGTCACGCGGCGCGCGGGCTGCGCGAGCGGATCGTGTTGACGGGCCGGCTCGACCACGACGAGCTCGTCGACCTGCTCCCCGCGTGCGAGGCGCTCATCGTGCCGAGCACGTTCCCGGAGGCGTTCGGGATGGTCGCAGCGGAGGGAGCCGCCTGCGGGGCGCTGCCGATCTGCGCCGACCACTCCGGACTCGCCGAGGTGGCCGGGACGCTGGCCGAGGCGGTCCCAGCCCCGGCGCGCGGGTGGCTTGCCTTCCCGGTTGACAAGGAGGGCGCCGAGCCTGTGCGGGCGATCGCCGAGCGCGTGATCGCGTGGCTGGAGGCGCCCGCGCCCCTGCGCGAGCAGACGCGTGCCGCGCTCGTCGCGACGGTGCGCGAGCGCTGGTCGTGGGAGGGCGTCGCGCGCGGTGTGATCGCCGCGGCGACGGCCGACGCCCAGGGGCCGGCGGCCTCGATCGACGAGGTCCGCCGGTAAGCACTGGCGCAATGGCCGCCCCCTCGGATAGCATCGTCGCGCACGATGCTCAGGCTTCGGAGGAGAGGAGCGGCGTTCGCCGCGTTTGCGGCGACCGTTGCGACGGCGCTCGCCGGCTGCGGCGACAACATCAAGGGCGACCGCGCCGACCTCGTCCACGGCAAGCAGCTGTTCGTCGAGAGATGCGGCGCCTGCCACACGCTCGCCCGCGCGGGCACGAGAGGCGCCGTCGGCCCTGACCTCGACGCTGCCTTCCGGCAGTCGCTGCAGGACGGCTTCAAGCGCGACACCGTCGAGGGCGTCGTGAAGGAGCAGATCCTCTTTCCGACCACGGCCGGCAGAATGCCGGCGAAGGTCGTGACGGGTCAGAACGCGGTCGACGTGGCGGCCTACGTCGGCGCCTCCGCCGCGAAGCCGGGCGAGGACGAGGGCGCGCTCGCGACGGCTGTCAGAGCGACGGAGCAGAGAGAGGTCGCTGCGGAGGGCGGGAGACTCGAGATCCCGGCCGACCCGAACGGCCAGCTCGCCTATCTCGTCAGCAGAGCGAGTGCGACGCCGGGTGCGCTCGAGATCGACTCCAGAAACGACGCCTCGATCGCGCACGACATCGCCCTCCAGGAGGGCACGGACGGGGCGGACCTGGGCAAGGGCGAGACGGTCTCCAACGGCGGCGTCTCGAGACTGTCGGTCAATGTGAGACCGGGCAGATACACCTTCTACTGCACGCTCCCCGGCCACCGCGAGGGTGGCATGGAGGGCACGCTCAGCGTCAGATAGGCACGCGCGGGGGCGGCCCGGTGCGGGCTGCGCCGCCGGTGTGCGCGCCGCTCGCGTCGTGCTCGCGCGCGGCGAGCCAGAAGAACCAGCAGGCGCCGACGACCATGATCACGATGTCGAGCGTGATCATCAGGCCGCCGGCCGTCTGCTGGTCGGCACGGGCCGTGATGCCCTCGCGCGTCGCCGTGCCGTACACGTCCGCGTACAGCACGCCTCTCGAGAAGACGAACACCATGCCGAGGAACATCGTCGACATGCGGGCGGCGAACAGGTAGCCGATCTTCCACAGCTGGCCGCCCATGCGACGCCGCGCGGGCTCGATCACCGGCCACCACAGCAGCAGGTTGGCGGCGAAGAAGGCCTCGTGCTGCAGCGCGTGCAGCAGCGGGTGCCCGGCTGCCCCCTGGAACAGCGGGCCGTAGTGCCAGGCGTACATCGTGAGTACGTACAGCGGGAGCGCGACGAGCGGCTGGCGCAGGACGCGGAAG
>DATHEP010000427.1:0-11802 GCA_035318525.1 Conexibacter sp. | reverse complement strand
GCAACCCCAGATCGAACAACGACTCCACCTGCCCACCCGAAAGCCGCAACACCCCGAAACCACCTCCAAATCACCCGATTTGCAGGCAAATCATCCCCGACCCGTCGGACAGAACCAGCCGACTATTTCCGGGGCAAGTAGCTAGCCGACCGGCGCGTCCGCGCCGAGCTTCGCAGCCACCGCGACGGCGCGCTCGACGGCGTCCACGTCGCGCACCGCGCCGGTGTCGGCGGACGTCGCCATCGCCGCGTAGGCGCGCAGCGCCGGCGAGACGGCGCGCTCGCGCGCGACGGGCGCGTAGCCGCCGGCCTCCTCGAGCGCGCGCCGGCGCGATGCCAGCTCCTCGTCGTCGACCTGCAGCTCGATCGAGCGCGCCGGGATGTCGATCGCGATCGTGTCGCCGTTCTCGACCAGCGCGATCGCGCCGCCGGACGCCGCCTCGGGCGAGACGTGGCCGATCGACAACCCCGAGGTCCCGCCCGAGAAGCGCCCGTCGGTGATCAGCGCGCACGCTCTGCCGAGCCCGCGGCCCTTCAGGTAGGAGGTCGGGTAGAGCATCTCCTGCATGCCCGGGCCACCGCGCGGACCCTCGTAGCGGATCACGACCACGTCGCCCGGTCTCACCTCGTCGGCGAGGATCAGCTCGACCGCCTCGTCCTGTGACTCGACGACGACCGCCGGGCCGCTGAAGCGCAGGATCGACTCGTCGACGCCGGCCGTCTTGACGACGCAGCCGCACTCGGCGAGGTTGCCGTAGAGGATCGCCAGCCCGCCGTCGGCGCTGTAGGCGTGCTCCACGTCGTGGATGCAGCCGTCGGCCGCGTCGACGTCGAGCGACTCCCAGCGCTCGGACTGCGAGAACGCTCTCGCCGAGCGCACGCAGCCGGGCGCCGCGTGGAACAGCTCGACCGCGACCTCGGAGGGCTTCGGCCCGCGCACGTCCCACGCGCCGAGCCACTCGTCCATCGTGCGCGCGTGGACGGTCGCGACGTCCTCGTGCAGCAGCCCGCCGCGGCGCAGCTCGCCGAGGATCGCGGGGATGCCGCCCGCGCGGTGGACGTCCTCCATCAGGTAGGTGCCGTTCGGCGCGACCTTGCAGATGCACGGCACGCGGCGCGACAGCTCGTCGATGTCGGCCATCGCGAACTCGACGCCGGCCTCCTGCGCGGCAGCGAGCAGGTGCAGGATGGTGTTGGTCGAGCCGCCCATCGCGATGTCGAGCGTCATCGCGTTGTCGAACGCCTCGCGCGTCGCGATCGCGCGCGGCAGGACGCTCGCGTCGTCGTCCTCGTAGTAGCGCTTCGCGATCTCGACGACGGTGCGGCCGGCGTCCTCGTACAGCGCCTTGCGCGCGGTGTGCGTCGCAAGCGTCGAGCCGTTGCCCGGCAGGGAGAGGCCGAGCGCCTCGGTCAGGCAGTTCATCGAGTTGGCGGTGAACATCCCGCTGCACGAGCCGCACGTCGGGCAGGCGGCCTCCTCGATCAGCGCGATGTCCTCGTCCGACACCTCGTCGGCGACCGCGTCGGCGATCGCGCTGATCAGGTTCACGCGCTTGCGGACGGTGCCGTCCACGAGCGTCGCGGTCCCGCCCTCCATCGGCCCGCCGGAGACGAACACGGTCGGGACGTTCAGCCGCAGCGCGGCGTTCAGCATCCCGGGCGTGATCTTGTCGCAGTTGGAGATGCAGATCAGCGCGTCGGCGCAGTGCGCGTTGACCATGTACTCGACGCTGTCGCTGATCAGGTCGCGCGACGGCAGCGAGTAGAGCATCCCGCCGTGGCCCATCGCGATCCCGTCGTCGACCGCAATCGTGTTGAACTCGAGCGGCACGCCTCCGGCCGCGTGGACCGCCGCCGAGACGACCTCGCCGACGGGCTTCAGGTGCGTGTGGCCGGGGACGAACTGCGTGTACGAGTTGGAGACCGCGACGATCGGCTTGCCGAAGTCCTCGCGCGCGACGCCGGCGGCGCGCAGCAGCGCGCGGGCGCCAGCCATGTTGCGGCCGTGCGTGACGGTGTGGGAGCGGAGCTGGACCATGGCCATACGCTAGCGCTCGCGCGGAGAGCTGCGTCGGCGTCGTGCCTGTCACGTAGCGTTCCGCGCATGCGCAGGCGCAGATGGATCGCCGGCTTGCTCGCCGCGACCGCGCTCGCCGCGGCCGGCGCGGGCTGCGGCTCGGACGAGTCCTCGACCTCGGATGGTGTGACGGTCGTGGGCGGCGACGTGCCTGACAGGCATCACCCCGGTGCCGAGGTTTTCCTGAGATCCGGCTGCCTGGCGTGCCATCGGATCGGCAGATCCGGCAACGACGGTCCGGGTCCCCGGCTCACCCGCGTGGGGGCGCGGCTCGACGCGGCCGCGATCGCGCGGGTGCTCGTCAGCCCGAGACCACCCATGCCCTCGTTCCAGAGCCTCCCGCGATCCGAGCGCCGCGCGCTCGTGGAGTACCTCGCCGCCCGCAGATGACCGACCGTCAGACGGCCAGCCGGAGGGCGAAGAACGCCAGGATCTCGTCGCGCGCGGCGATCGTCGGCTGGCCGGCCTCGTCGACCAGGTGGGCGGTCACGACGCTGTGCGGGCTCGCCACGACGTGCTCAAAGAACGGCGCGAGGTCAGGGTTGGCCGCGTCGTCGGGGAGGACTCTGCCGACGAAGCGGTCTCCGAGCGCCTCCGAGTAGGCGGCGAACCGCTGCGCCTGGCAGAAGCGGTCGCCTCTGAAGCGGTAGCCCATGACGGTGAGGTCCTCCCGCTCCAGGCGCTCGCGCACCGCGGCCAGCTCGCCGGGAGCGATCTCCAGCGCGGCGGGGTCGTCGAGCGGCAGCGTCGGCTGGGACAGCACGGGCGCGAGCATCGAGGGCTCGAGCATCATCGAGAGCGCGAAGTTGCCCGAGAAGCACATCCCGATCGCGCCGACGCCCGGGCCGCCGGACTCGTCGTGCGCCAGCCGCGCCAGCGAGCGCAGCCACGCGGTCACCGGGCTCGACTCGCCGGCGGCGAGGACGCGGAACTCGGCGCTCACGCACGCCCGCTGGAAGACGGCGACGCCCTCCTCGGCGCCGGGCACCGCACCGTCGCGGCCGAACAGCGAGGGCATGTAGACGGTGAAGCCCGCGTCGCGGACCCAGCGGGCGAAGCGAGCGACGTGCGGGCTGATGCCCGGCATCTCCGTCATCACGATCACCGCCGGTCCGTCGCCGGCGACGTGCACCACCTTCGCGACCCCGTCGATCGCGACGGTGCGCGGGTCGAAGTCCTCGAGCGGATCGTCCTCGTGCATGCTCCGTCGCGGCATCCGCGTACACGAGAGCAGATGCCGTGACGGAGCGCGGCGGTCTAGCCCGACTGGAGCGGGCTCCAGGGCGTGCGCCTCGGCAGCCAGCGCGGCACGTTGCGCTTGTAGGCGCGATATTCGTCCCCGAACCGGCGTGCCAGGCCCGGCTCCTCGTGCAGCTGGAACAAGGCGTGGTTGATCGCGAAGAACGCCGCGAACCAGATCAGCAACGGCAGGGAGCCGAACAGCGCCACCTCGCCTGCCAGCACCGCGAGGACGGCCGTGATCATCGGGTTGCGGACGTGACGGTACGGGCCCGCGACGACGAGCCTCCGAGTCGGGTCCCAGGGCGCGAGCGTCCCCTTGCCGATCCGAGCCAACAGTCGCACCGTCCAGAGCCAGAGCGCGAATCCGGCGGCGATCAGGGCGAGACCGAGGAGGACCGGCAGAGCGGCCGCGACCGGGCCGAGGCCCCAGCCGACGTTCGTGTTGGCTCCGACGAGGACGATCCCCGGCACCAGCACCGTCACCGTGCCGGGGAGCAGCGCGATCGCGCGAGCTTGCCGCCACGCGCTCATGCGTAGGCCTTGGCCTCCGCGAGCTCGACGATCGTCGGAGGGACTCGCAACTGAACGCGGTCCAGGACGCCGGAGCTCACGAGCTTCTCGCGCGCCGCCTCGGCGTCGGCCACCGACTCGAACTCCACCGCGATGCTGACCTCGCCGGGGTCGCCCGCGGTCCGGAACAGCCGGTGCCCGGTCGCGGCCGCCCGCACACCCGGCGGGTCCTCATCGAACATCGCCTTCCAGGCGTCGTAGTCGTCGACGTGGACGCGGGTCATCATGAGGGCCATTCGACCGACCTCCCCAGCTAGTTGACTACTCGTAAAGAGTAATGAATAGAATGATAGGGTAGCGAAATGGTTGAGCCTGTCAAGGCCCGTGCGTACAACTCGCCGCGCCGACGTGAGCAGGCGGCGGCCACCCGGCGGTCCGTTCTGGAAGCCGCCGGCCGGCGGTTCGAGGAGCACGGCTACGCGGGAACGACCGTCGCGGCGATCGCCGCGGACGCGGGCGTCTCGCTGAAGACCGTCTACCTCGCGTTCGCGACGAAGGCCGGTGTCCTGCGTGCGCTCTGGAACGAACGGCTGCGCGGGGACGCGGACGACGTCCCCGTCGCCGACCGCGATTGGTACCGGGCTGTTCTCGACGAGCCGGACCCGGCGCGGAAGCTGCGCCTCAACGCGCGCAACTCGCGCGCGGGGAAGATCCGCCTCGGCGGTGTCCTCGAGGTCGTCCGCAGCGGTGCCGAGTCGGACCCTGAGATCGCCGCGCTCTGGGAGCGCATCCAATCCGAGTTCCACGCCAACCAGCGCGCGATCGTCGAGGGCATCGCGGCGAAGGACGCGCTCGCGCCCGGGCTGAAGGTCGATCGCGCCACCGACATCCTCTGGACGCTCAACCACCCGACTGTGTGGCTGCTGCTCTCGCGCGAGCGCGGCTGGACCGCCGAGGACTACGAGCAGTGGTTCGGCGACGCGGCATGCGCGTTGCTGCTGGGCAGCCGGCCCGAGGCGTCGTGAGTCGCAGCGCCTAGCACCTGCGTGGTCGCTTCGCACCGGGTGGAAGGCAGAGCCTCGTCAGCTTCGGTGCTTGCGGGCGGCCGCGTCTCGTCGGTCCGCGTACGACGTAGCGCGCCACGGATCCCGTGGCGCCGTCGGTCAGCACGACGATGTCGAGCCGTGCTCTCGGCCGAAGCTTCGCGTACGGCTCGAGGGCTCTGCCTCTGACGACCGTCCGCCCGAGGGGCGCCTTGAACCGTCGGAGGGTCGCCGCCTTTCTCGGGCACCCTCTGCCCTTGCAGCGGAGCACGAGGCGGGATCTGGCCGGAACGTCTCGCAGCCGGATGCTGAGCAGCTTGCTGCTCTTCTTCGTGGCGCGCCACCGTACCCGGACGTGGACACGGCGCGGCGACGACCCGGCGGGTGGCACGCCCGGCGCCACGCCCGGCGGGGTCACGACGGTTCCGGGAGCGCCGTCGATCCTGAGGTCGAACGCTGTCTGCGCCCGCAGCCCGCCCGGGTCCTGCGCGGTGACGTAGACGGTGCGGCTCGTGTCGACGCCGGTCGGATAGGTCCAGCTCCACGTGCCGCCGGCGTTCTCGGTGACGGTGCCGACCGAGGCCGACAGGACGACGTCGTCGCCGTCGGGGTCCGCGAAGGTGCCGGTCATCGTCGCCGTCGCGCCCGACGCGACCTGCACGCCCGTCGTGTCCGCGGCGATGTCCGGCCGCTCGTTTCCGCTCGCCGACGCGACGACGACGAGCTCCGACAGCATGCCGTTCGCGGCGATGAAGAAGATGCCGGAGTGCATGGCCCAGCGACCGAGGGCGCCGCCGCTCGTCGTGCCGTCGGCGAGCGCCCGGTCGTCGAGCCTGACCCGGAAGCGCAGCGTGTATCTCGCCGGGATGTTCACGGTGTCGCGAAACTCCTTGTACGGCCACGTGTACGTCGGATTCGCCGACCGCGTCAGGTCGAGCGGCTGAAACGAGAAGCCGTGAAGGTGGAACGGCTGATGTCCGCTGGTCGTGTTGGTCGCGGTCAGCTCCAGCGTGTCGCCGACCTTCGCGTAGCGCGTAGAACCGAGATGCGGCACGTTCGGGAAGGCGCCCGGCGCGCCGTAGCTGCCGAGGACGTCGTTGATGCCGAGCGACACACCGGTCTGGGTGAGTCGAATGTCCTGACTCACGAGACCGAGCTTGGGCGGAGCGAACAGGCTGGGGTTGAGGAGCGTCCCGGTGGCAGCCGGCAGCGCCTCGACCAGGTGTCCCGTCGCCGCACGCAGCGGCGTGCCTCCGCTGATCGCGTACGGCGGGGTCGCGTTCCCGCTGACGCTCAGGTGCATCACCGGGACCGTCGGGATGTTCGCGTACCCCAGGCCCGTGCGGAGGTAGTCCTGCGTCCACAGCGTCAGCACGCCCGTCGCCGACGGCGGGATCGCCGCCACCACGTCGGCGCGCGCGCCCGGCGGCAGCAGGATCTCGCCGAGGCCGTAGAGGGTGTCGAAGCCGCCCGCGATGCCGCCCTCGACGACGGCGTTGTCGAGCAGCCCGCCCTCGCCGCCCACGCGGACGAGCGGCACGAGCGCGCCCGTGCTCGTCGTCAGCCGCAGGCGGGCGTAGCGCACCGCCGCGGCGTTGAGCAGCTTGAGCCGCAGCCCCTGTCCGGCCTGCACGGAGAGCGTCGACGCCCCGGGCGCGAGCGCACCCGGCGCCGACGGCGATCCCGCCCGACCGCCGACGTTCACGCCGTTCGTCAGGACGGTCTGACCCTCGTTGGTCCGACCGCTCGACGCGGCCGTCTTGATGTTCGGGATGTCGCCTGCCGCGAAGGGCCCGCGTGCGTTGCCGTCCTCGTCGATCGGGGTCGTCTCGCAGAGCGAGAGCGGCGTCGGCGGCGGCTGCGCCAGGAGCAGGCCGCCGCCCACCCAAGGCAGGCTCGGAGCATACGTCGCCGCGTCGTTCGAGCCGGGGGCCTTGCAGACGGTCGTGTCGGAGACGACGATCGGCAGCGTCTGGGCCGCCGGCGGAAGCGTGCCGGAGGCCTGCAGCGCCGCGTCGTCGGGATCGTCGACGATCAGCGTCCCGGAGAGCCCCTTGAAGACCTGATTCGTCGCGCCCGGATGATCGGGGTGGTAGCCGAAGACGCCCGGCCGCGTCACCTTGAAGCGATAGAGGAAGTCCTCGCCCGGCGGGATCTGGTCCTGGGTGAACGGCGTCCCGTCCATGCCGTTGGGCACTTCGATGCCGTGCCAGTGGATGCCGCTCGGGCGTGCCAGCTCGTTGCGGTAATGAACGAGCACGGTGTCGCTGACCTTCAGCCGGAACGTCGGACCGGGGATTGCGCCGTTGAACGTCTGCGCGTGCGCGAGCACACCGCTCCCGATGTCGACCGTCGACTCCTTCGCCACGAGCGTCGTCTCGACGACGTCGGGCGCCGGGTTCACGTCGACGACATCCGGGGTCGCGTACGGCGATCCGCCACTCGTCGCGAGCGCGGTCGGAGGCAGGAGCGAGGCGAACGCGACGACCAGCAGCGCAGCGAGGCACCCGAGGCTGCAGCTCGTCCGCATCGGCACTGTCTATCAGACTGTCTGCTCGCCGAAAGGCGCAACGGTTGGGATGGTAGATGTATGTGGGATGGACTTCGTCCGTGGTACGATATGCCCATGGCCCATACCGACCGTCAGGTTGTCGTCGGCGATCGCGGTCGCGTCGTGCTGCCCGCGGAAGTGCGCTCCGCGCTCGGGCTCAAGGCGGGGAGCCGGATGCTGCTGAGCACTGAGCGCGACGGCTCGCTGCGGCTGCGTCCGTATCGGTCGGTTGCAGATCAGGGCCGAGGGCTGCTGGCTGGGCTCGCGCCTGCGGGTGAGTCGATGGTCGACGAGCTGCTTGCGGAGCGTCGTCGCGAAGCAGCGCGCGAGGATCGCGAGTAGGTGTCCTCCGCAGTCCTGGATGCGTCGGCGTTGCTGGCGTACCTGCGTGACGAGCCGGGCGCCGATTCCGTCGCGGATGCGGTTGCCGGCGGCGCAGCGATCTCGACGGTGAACCTCGGCGAGGTCTTCAGCCGAGTGGCCGATCGCGGTGCCGATCCGGTCCGTGTGGCGAGACAGATGACGGATCGCGGGTTGCTCGACGGAGCGATCACGGTCGAGGCGTTCACGAGCGCCGACGCCGTCGAGGTCGGGCGCTTGAGGCCGCTGACCCGCGAGCACGGGCTTTCGCTGGGCGATCGAGCGTGCCTCGCGCTCGCACGGCGCCTTGCGCTGCCGGCGGTCACGGCGGACACGGCCTGGTCGAAGCTCGACCTCAAGCTCGAGCTGCGTCAGATCCGGTAGTCGCCCGAGGGGATCACCGCGGAGGCGGGGCGGGCCGTTCCCGGGTGACGAGACGAGACCGCGGGAACCGTCCGCCGGTGTGCGCGACGACCAGTTCAGCGGAGAGACCTTGGCGTCGCGCGAACCAGCGTCGCGTCTGTGCCGGCGCTTCGGCTTGGCGTGGCTGCGTCTACGGGCGCGTGTTGAAGCCGGCGTCGGTGAAGTGGCGGTCGAGTGCGAGCGCGTCGTCGATCTCGCGATCGCGCATGACGATGAAGCTCATGTGGTCGACGAGCGAGGTGCGGCGGCGCAGGTCGGCGAGATGGGCGTCGACAGCGGCGGCGTGGAGGTCGGGGTCGATCCAGGCGATTTCGATCAGGGGCACGATGTCTTCCAGCAGGCGCCGCGCGGGCTTGGCGCCGTGACGACGGTGGACGAGCGCCTCTGCTTCGACGATCACGTAGTTGTGCGTCACGCCCGTGCGCTGGGCGAGCGTCGGCGTCATCGCCTCGACCACGTCGGCGTGGTGCGTCGCGTCGCGGTCGAGGAACGCGAGCAACGCCGAGGTGTCGACGAAGGTCACTGCTCAGCGAGGTAGTCGTCGTGGCGTTCTGCCAGGTCGGGCACGCCGGACGCGAAGCAGCCTGCCGCAGCGAGAGCGCGACGCAGCGCCTCGTCCTCAGAGCTTTCCTCCGGAGCGAGCAACTGGCCCAGCGCCTCACGAACGACCGCTGCCTTGGAAACCCCGCGCCGACGCGCGGCACGTTCCAGCGCGGCGGCTTGCTCGTCGGGCAGTTGCACGATTGTCCGGACCACGACCCGATGATATCGCTTGCTGTGTAAGCGTCATCATTGTCAGACGCACGTACGCCGTTCGCCAGCGGCGATCTATACGACCGGTGGCGGTGCTCCTTCGGCGCTCGCCGCGAGCCTCTCATCCCAGCCGCAGACGAGGCAGGCGTATTGGAACGCCGAGCGGGCGAATTCGAGCGCGAAAGCATGTGGATCGTCGCTTGCGCGCACGTCGTCCCAGTCGAGGACATACAGGCCGAGCTCACCGTTCCAGCGTGCGGTCGCCGGGGAGAGAGCGCCGTCCTCGAAGCCCGCCGGTGCCGGGTGCGCGTAGGCGTAGAACGCTGCCTTGCCCAGTCTGGGGTCCCCGGGCCACCATCCCACCGCCACCTCCTGGGAGTCCATCGAGTTGCGCATGATGAAGTCGTCTGAGGGCGGGTCGGCCGGGAGTCCGGAGTAGAGGCTCACGGCGAGGTCGAACGAGCCCCACCAGGCGTTGACCGGCGAGCACCGCCCGCGGAACGGTGCCCTGAAGGCAGCCAGGACGAGCGCGGCCTGAGTCGCGGCACCGAAGTAGGAAGCGACCCGGTCGGGGTCATAGCTCGCATGCTCGTCGTCCTCGTCGAGGGGGACGCTCCACCACACCTCCTGCGGCGTCGGATCGATCTCGACGGCGCCGGCCAGATCGGCCACCGCCCCCAGCAGCTCGCGGGCGACGACTCTCACCGCACGGTCGGGAGCCAGTGGGACTCTTCGAGCGCGGCCGTCGCTGTGCTCGACGACAGCCTCGTGCGTGTGCAGGTCCAGCGCGATGACGAGTACGCCCGAGCCGTCGGGTGCCGGCAGCGGGCCCGTCTCCCAACCCCGCGCGGTCAGGCGCAGCGCGGCGTGCTGGAGCTGCGGCTCAGGTGGCGCCAGCTTCGCGGCGAGCTTTCCCAGCACCTGCGTATGCGCGTGAAGCGTGTCGCACGTCTCGCTCCAGTCCTCGTAGGAAACGGACGGCCACAGCTCGGGAGACGCCATCGACCCACGGTAGCGCTCTGGCTTCACACGAGCGGGTGGAGGAGAGCCGAACGGTCTGATGACCGAACGCCTGCACCGGCACGCGGACGGCGCCCTCCGCGTTGCTTACCGGATCCCGCTGTTCGGTCAATCAACGTCAGTTTCACTTCCAGAGGCCCGTGATCTGTCTGTCTGCCATCCAAGCGCGCGACGGCGCGACTCGGGGAGCTTGCTGACGACGAGGTCATAAGAGTCCTCGATCATGTCCTGGATCAATTGCTCGGGCAGCGATCCGTCGATGATCACCGTGTTCCAGTGATTCTTGTCCAGGTGATACCCCGGGAGCACCGAGGCGTGAGCTGCTCGAAGCTGCTGCGCAAGCAGAGGTTCGCACTTGAGGCTGACGCGCAGAGGCCGCTGGCCGAGCTGGGACAACGCAAACATCTTTCCCGCGACCTTGAAGACGGACGTCTCGGGGCCAAACGGAAATGTCTCGGCCGAGCCCGAGAACGAGAGGCAGTACTCGCGGAGAATTGCGGGGCGCACTCAACACATGATGATCGCGCTAGGGCTGGAGCTCCAGCCCGCTCACCGGTTGCACCGTCGTCCCGGTCAGCCGTCGCTCGCGCAGCTCCAGCCGCCGCGACAGACGCGAGAGCGACAGGTTGACGATCACGAACAGCAGGCCGATGAACAGGAACACTTGCAGCACCGGCGCCTCCACCCCGCCGAAGAAGTTGAAGCTCGTGACGATGCGCCCGTGCCGCATCACCTCCTGGATCGCGATGATGCTCACGAGCGTCGTGTCCTTGTTCAGCGTGATGAGCTGGGACACCGTCGCCGGCACCATCCGGCGCAGCCCCTGCGGCAGGATCACCAGTCGCATCGTCTGCGAGTAGGTCAAGCCGAGCGCCTTGGCCGCCTCGGCCTGGCCGCGCTCCATCGACAGGATGCCGGCCCGCATGATCTCGGCGATGACCGCCGAGTTGTAGAGCACGAGCGCGAGCAGGGCGCCGAGCACGCGGCCCGACTGCAACGCCTCTGGGAAGAAGCCCGGGACGATCGACTCGTACCGCTCGCTCCAGGAGTCCGGCAGCGCCAGCGCGAGGTAGAGGATGATGAAGATCAGCGGCAGGTTGCGCCACACGTCGACCCACACGCCGACCGCGAACGCCAGCGGACCAAGGCGCGCGAGCCGGCCGAGCGCCAGCAGCAGCCCGGCGATCAGCGAGAGGACGATCGCGATCGCCGCGATCTCCAGGTTCACGAGGAACCCCTCCAGCAGGAAGCGCAGGTTGTTGCCGGTGACGAGCCACTCCCAGTTGGTTGGGTCGAAGACGTAGGTCATCGGCGGATCGTGTATCGCCGTTCAAGGACCCGCACGGCGATCGTCGCCGTGCCCGTCAGCAGCAGGTAGCCGACCGCCGCCCAGAAGAAGGTCTCGCTCGTCTGGAACGTGCGCGACTGCTCGATCCGCGCCTCCTTCAGCAGGTCAGGCAGGGCGAGCAGCGAGACGCCGATGATCGCCGAGTTCTTGATCATCGCGATCACGATGCTGCCCAGCGGCGAGATCACGGTGCGGAACGCCTGAGGCAGCACGATGCGGCGGAGCGTCTGCGCGTAGGTGAAGCCCAGCGACAGCGACGCCTCGATCTGTCCCGGGCTGACCGAGAAGATGCCGGAGCGCAGGGCCTCGGCGACGTACGCGGCGGTGTAGAGCCCGAGGCTGGCGGTCCCCGCCACCCACGCGTTGACCGGCAACCCCGCCCGCCGCAGCCCGGCGAAGGAGATGAACAGCAGCACGAGCAGCGGCACGTTGCGGAACGTCTCGACGTAGACGCCGCCGATCCGTTGCACCCACGG
>DATHEP010000426.1:0-3776 GCA_035318525.1 Conexibacter sp. | reverse complement strand
CCTGCTCGAGCGCGGCGAGCTGAGCGCGGCCGAGGCCGCGTTGGAGGCGACCGGGATGAGCCAGAGCCCGCTGCTCGACGCGATGTTCATGGACACGTTCCAGGTCGCACGCGGCCGCCTGCACCACGCGCAAGGCCGGATGAGCCAGGCCGTCGACGACCTCATCGAGGTGCACGATCGGCGGACACGGAACGGAACCATCCGGAGCCCGTTCGCGCAGGTGGGCGTGGCGCTCGCTCGGCCGCTCGTCGCGCTCGGTCAGTACGAGCGCGCGCGCGAGCTGGCCGAGGCCGATCTCTGCCACGCCCGGCGCTGGGGGGCACCGGCGCCGCTCGCCCGTGCCCTGCGCGCGCTCGCCGTGGCGACAGTCGGACCCCAGTCGCTCGAGCTCCGGGAGGAGGCGCTCATCGCGCTCGACGGGTCGCCCGCGCGACTGGAGCGCGCCCACGCGCTCGTCGAGCTGGGCGCGGCCCTGCGCCGCGCGAACAAGCGCGCCGAGGCCCGCACGCCGCTGCGCGACGGCCTCGAGCTGGCACGTCGCTGCAGTGCCGTGGGACTCGCGAAGCGGGCCCACGATGAGCTGGCCGCCACCGGCGAGAGAGTCCGCCGCTACACGCCGATCGGCGTCGAGTCGCTGACGCCGAGCGAGCGGCGCGTGGCGGAGATGGCCGCGGCCGGCATGATGAACCGCCAGATCGCGCAGACGCTGTTCCTGACCGTCAAGACGATCGAGACCCACCTCGGCGCGGTCTACGACAAGCTCGGCATCCGCTCGCGCCGGCAGCTCCCCGAGGCGCTCGCCACGCCAGCCGAGGCCAGGCGTACGGCACCGGACGCCTGACGCATCGATGCGCATGCGGTGGCGACACGCCCGACCGGGCACATACGCTCTGCTCTCTGACTACGACGCTTGGAGGAGCGATATGGGCACGACCAGCGGTGGCGCAAGGTCCGCGACGGCGCGCGGGTGGGCGAGCTTCGTCGCCGTCTACCTGCTGATCGTCGGCGGCCTCCATCTGATCTGGGGCGTCGCGGCGCTCGCGGACGCGAGCAACTTCCGCGAGGACAGCCTGATCGTCTCCTCGCTGTCGCTGTGGGCGTGGGTCTCGATCGTCGTCGGCACGATCGAGGTCGCCGGTGGCCTGCTCGTGCTCGGCCGTCGGCCTTCCGGACAGATCATCGCGCTGCTGGTGGCGATCCTCGGCACCTTCACAAGCATCTTCACGCTCGGCGCCTACCCCGTCTGGTCGCTGATCGCGCTCGGCGTGGACCTGCTGATCATCTGGGCGGTGACGGTCCACGCCGAGGAGTTCATCGACTAGCGGGGGGCGAATCTGGCGCCGTGCGCCCTCAGGGGCGTATGACCGCACGTGCTTCCGCTAGTGACCATGATAACGTGACCATGGTCATGCAGCTCATTCCCGCAGCACGTTTCAAGGCGCAGTGCCTCGCTCTCCTCGACGACGTCGCCCTGACGGGCGAGGAGATCGTCGTGACCAAGCGCGGGCGGCCCGTCGCACGCGTCGTCGCGATCGACGAGCCGCAGGCGCTCGAGCGCTCCGTGACCTTCCTCGTCGGCGACGACGAGCTGATCGCCCCGCTCGACGGCCGCTGGGACGCCGAGCGATGATCGTGCTCGACACGCACGCCTGGCTGTGGTGGCTCGCACAGCCCTCGAAGCTGTCGCGCGCCGCCCGCCGGGCGATCGACGAGGCCGAGACGATCGCGATCTCGGCAATCAGCGCCTGGGAGGTCGCGATGCTCGCGAAGCGCCGCCGCATCTCGCTCGACCGCGAGGTCGGCGTGTGGGTGCGCCAGGCGCTGGCGCCCGCCCGCGTCACAGCGGCACCCTTGACCGCCGAGATCGCGGTCGCCGCCGGCCTGCTCGACGGCGAGGGCTTCCCCGGCGACCCTGCCGACCGCTTCATCTACGCGACCGCACAGGCGTCGCGCGCGCCGCTCATCACCCGCGACGAGGCGCTCCGCCGCTTCGACGCGCGCGGCACGATCTGGTGACCGGGCCGCGCGCGGCACGGTCTGGTGACCGGGCCGCGCGCGGCGCAGCGGACCTGACGACGTCCTACGAGATCGCCACCATGCGCTCGATCGGCACGCGGGCGCGGTCGGCGATCGCGGGATCGACCTTCACCTCGAAGCGCTCCTCCAGCAGCGCATCGCGCAGCTTCGGCAGCGTGATCATCTTCATGTACTTGCAGCTCGCGCGCTCGTTGGCGGCGATGAAGTCGAGCTCGGGCGCCGCCTCGCGCAGCGGATGCAGCATGCCCGTCTCGGTCGCGACGATCACCTCGCCCTCGCGGCCCTGGCGCTCCTGCGCGAATCTCAGCATTCCGCCGGTCGAGAGCATGTGCACGCCCTCGGCGGCGACGTCGCCGGCCGCCACGTACTCCATTACCGACGTCGAGCAGCCGCACTCCGGATGGATCAGGAAGTCCGCTCCCGGGTGGGCCTCGCGCACCGCGTTGATGTCATCCGGACGGATGCCGGCGTGGACGTGGCACTCGCCGTCCCACACGTGCATCTTGCGGCCCGTGCGCTTCTCGACGTAGGCGCCGAGGAACATGTCCGGGCCGAACAGGATCTCCGTGTCCGGGCCGTGCTCGCGGAGGATGTGCTCGACGACTCTGACGGCGTTGGACGACGTCACGCAGTAGTCGGTCTCGGCCTTCACCTCGGCCGTCGTGTTGACATACATGACGACGAGCGCGCCCGGATGTCTCGCCTTCCAGCCGCGCAGCTGCTCGGCCGTGATCGAGTCGGCGAGCGAGCAGCCGGCGTCGAGGTCGGGGATCAGCACGCGCTTGTCGGGGCACAGGACCGAGGCGGTCTCGGCCATGAAGTGGACGCCGCAGAAGGCGATCAGATCCTGCTCGACCTTCGCGGCCTGCTGCGAGAGCCCGAGCGAGTCGCCGACGTAGTCGGCGACGTCCTGGACCTCGGGCAGCTGATAGTTGTGCGCGAGGATGACGGCGCCGCGCTCGGCGGCCAGCTCGCGCACCTCGGCCTGCAAGGCCGGGATGTTCTCGAGCATGAGAGGACCGACATTCGCACTTGGTGTTTGCACCATGGGGAGGCTCATGAGAGGGGCTCCAATATGAGGGACAGGTCGAGTGCGGGGGCCGAGTGCGTCAACGCCCCGATCGATATGAAGTCTACCCCGGTCTCCGCGATCTCCCGGAGCGAGCCCAGCGTCACGCCGCCGCTCGCCTCCAGCGACGCGCGACCCGCCGTACGCTGCACCGCCGCCCGCATCGTCGCGAGGTCCATGTTGTCGAGCATGACCCGCAGAGCGCCCGCCGCGAGCGCCTCGTCGAGCTCGGCGAAATCGCGAACCTCGACCTCCACCGGCAGGTCCGGCCGCGCCGCACGCGCTCTGCGAACCGCCTCCCCCACTCCGCCCGCCGCCGCCGCGTGGTTCTCCTTGATGAGGATCTCGTCGAACAGGCCGATGCGGTGGTTGGTGCCGCCGCCGAAGTAGACCGCGGCCTTCTCAGCGAGCCGCAGGCCGGGCGTCGTCTTGCGCGTGTCGAGGATGCGGGCGCCGGTGCCCTCGACCTCTCTGACGCAGCGGGCGGTGAGCGTCGCGATCCCGGACAGACGGCCAAGGAAGTTCAGCGCCGTGCGCTCGGCGGCGAGCAGCGTACGGGCGTTGCCGCGCACGGACAGCACCAGCTCGCCGGCCTCGTGCCAGATGCCCTCCGGAACCTCGGCCCTGAAGCGCGCGCCCGGGTCGAGCGTCAGAAACGCCACCTCGGCGT
>DATHEP010000425.1:0-2157 GCA_035318525.1 Conexibacter sp. | reverse complement strand
GGCGTAGCCGAGCAGGTCGAACGTCCTCGACCACCCGCCGGTCCACGGCGACCGGAGCCGGACGCGGTACTCGTATTCGCGCTCCTCGCCGGGCGGGGTGCCGAACCGATCCAAATACAGTGCAGCGGCTGCACGACAAATCGCCTCGTCGACCTGCAGCCGGTCCTCGTCGCCCTGGCCGGACACATTCCGCCCCTCGCGCAGCAGCTTGACGCCGGCGTCGGGGTCGGACAGCTCGATCGACTTCTGGAACGCGGTGCCGAGCGAGAAGTAGCGGGGGCGGGCGATCAGCTCGAGCCGCCGAACATCATGGTGCTCGTAGAGCTTGAGGCAGTTGAGTTGCCGAGAGATCGACGAGTGGGAGAGGTGGGCGCGGCCGGTCGGCCGGACGACGGTGCCTTTGCCGTTGCAGAGCGAGCATGTCTCCTCCGCGAATCCGCTTTGGCCGGGAACGGCGTGCGCGTCGGCTCCGCCGTTGCAGCGCGGGCACGGGATCCGGTCATCGGCGAGGTTCACCCCGTCCGACTCGCGCAGCTCGAGCCGCTCCGCCGTCGCCGTCTCGGTCACTCGTCGTCCTCCGCCCACACGTGCACGACGCAGGTCAACGCCGTGAGGCACACGACGGCCACGCACCACACCACAACCTCGACGTCGCGCATTCGACTCACATCGGCTCCCCAAATCATGAGAAGAAGCGCGACGAAAGGAACCCAGGCCTTCACGCGTCACCCGCGTAGCGGCCGTCGGACAGCCGGCGCACGTCGCCGTCGGCCTCGAGCTTCTTGATCAGCGCGTCGACGTCGGTCGGCGCGGCGTCGAGCTCCGCGGCGACCTGCGCCGCGGTGAGGTACTTGTGGCAGAGGAGGTTGAGCACGCGGCCCTCGAGCGCGGGCTCCTGCAGCGTCTTCTCCCGCTGGGCGTGTTCGGGTCGCGGCACTTGCCCAATCGGGCGGAGCACGGTCGAGCGGCCGCGCTTGCCCGCCTCGACGATCTTTCCCCGGTGGCGGAGATCGCCGACGTAGTTGCTGACCGACGACGGGGTCAGGCCGAACTCGCCCTGGATGTCCGCGCTCGTGACCGCGCCACGTCGGCGGATGAAGTCGAGGACCTTGTCGATGTTCGCCGTTGTTTTCCGCGTCGGAGCGAACGGTGAAGGAGGCCGTGGTGCGGGCGGGGGCGCGTCCGCGGGCACCGTTGAACCCTTAGTCCGCGAGGACCGGGGCTCCGACGCGACTCCCCCGCCTGCACCATGGCGAACGGATTTGGGTGCGCGCCGCCGCTGTCGGGGAGGACTGGCGGCGGCGCGCTTGGGTGCGGGGGCACCGTTTTGTGGGGCGAGCTCGGCGAGCGCCTCGATCTCTTGAAGTGTCTTCAGCGCCTCGGAGTGTTCGGCGACGGCGGCCTCGCGCTTCTCGAGCTCGGCCTGCAGCTCGTCGCGTTCGCGCATCGCCGTGGCGATCGCCTCCTGGTGCTCGACGATCTCGGCCTTGACGGTGTCGAGGACCGCGCTCATCAGTTCGACACCGCCCGCGGGTCCTCGCCGGTGATCGCCGCGCGGACAAGCGCCGACTCGTTGCGGGTGATCTCCTCCCGCCACCTCGCGATGTCCTCGACAGGGGCCAGCGCGATCGCGTGGCGCATCGCGTCGCCGAGCCCGGCCTGGCACGCCTGCTGCCAGCCGGCCAGCGGGAGGAAGTCGGCCTCGAACAGCGCCCACTCCATTCCGAGCAGCGCGCACAGCTTCGGCAGCAGCCCGGCGATGTGCTCGTCGCAGACGTGAAGTTTGGAGAGCTCGATGCCGACCGGCGCGGTCGCGACGCACAGCCAAAGCTCGTCGTGCTCGGCGTCGCAGACCATGACGAACCAGCCCGGGATCTCGCGGCCGTCCGGGTCGCGGACGAGGCGGCACTCGAACCCGTGGGGGGCCGCGATCGAGCGTGTCTCGAGCATCTACTCGCTCCCGCCGATGTCGCGGGAGATCGGGATGTGCTCGCCGCGGATCCGGGCCCGGCGGCGGCGCTGCTCGAGCCTCTGGACCACGTGGTCCACGCAAAGCACGAAAACGGCGAACAGGAGGAACGCGCCGACCGAGAAAAACACCCCTGCGGCGGCCCGGATCCACTCTGAACTTGCACTCGCTGCTTGCATTTCGTGCAA
>DATHEP010000424.1:0-9973 GCA_035318525.1 Conexibacter sp. | reverse complement strand
ACGGGCTCATCTACGCGAAGCTGCGCTCGAAGCATGGCGCCGAGGCGGCGCGCCGCTACGGCGAGGCGAACGAGGCCGCGCTCGCGTGGATCGCCGCCCGCGTCGAGCGCGACGCGATCGACTGCGACTTTCGACGGCAGGCCTCCTACGCGTACGTCACGTCGCCGACCGAGCGCGCCCGGGTCGAGCAGGAGGCGCACGCGGCGGCCGAGGCCGGCCTGCCGGCGACGCTCGTCGAGCAGACGCCGCTGCCGTATCCCGTCGAGGCGGCGGTCCGCTTCGACCACCAGGCCGAGTTCCATCCGCGCAAGTACCTGCTCGCGCTCGCGGAGCGGCTGACCGCCGCCGGCGTGCAGGTCTTCGAGCGCTCGCACGCCGTCGAGGTCGGCGAGCTGGAGGGCCGGCAGATCGTCAAGGCGCCCGGCTGCCGCCTGATCGCCGAGCGCGTGATCCTCGCGACGCACTACCCATTCCTCGACCGCTCGCTCGCGTTTGCCCGCCTCCATCCCGAGCGCTCCTACGCGATCACCTGCCGCATCGCCGGCGATCCGCCGGAGGGGATCCACATCAGCGGCGACAGCCCGACGCGCTCGATCCGCGCCGTGCCGGTCGGCGGCGGCGGCGAGCAGTTGCTGCTCGTCGGCGGTGAGGGCCACAAGACGGGCACCGAGCGCGACACCGAGCTGCGCTACGAGCGCCTCGAGGCGTTCGCGCGCGAGCACTGGGACGTCGCGTCGGTCGAGCACCGATGGTCGGCGCAGGACCCGATCACGGTCGACCTGCTGCCCTACGTCGGTGCGCTCACGCCCCGCAACGACCGCGTCCTGATGGCGACCGGCTTCGCGAAGTGGGGCATGACCGGCGGCACCGCCGCGGCGCTGCTGCTGGCCGACCTCGCGCTCGGGCGCGCGGCCCAGTGGGCCGACCTGTTCGACCCCAACCGCTTCACCCCGCTCGCCTCCGCGCGCAGACTCGTGACCGAGAACGCGCAGGTGGCGGTGCACTTCGTCGGCGACCGGCTGGCGAAGGGGCTCGTCGGCGACCGCCTGCCCGGGAAGGGCGCGACCCGCTCGCTCGACGACCTCGCGCCCGGCGAGGGCGAGATCGTCCAGCACGACGGCGAGCGCGTGGCCGCCTACCGCGACGAGGACGGCGCACTGGTCGCCGTCTCCGCACGCTGCACGCACCTCGGCTGCCTCGTCGCCTGGAACGCGGGCGAGCGCAGCTGGGACTGCCCCTGCCACGGCTCCCGCTTCGCACCGGACGGCACGGTGCTGGAGGGGCCGGCCGTCCACCGGCTCGAGCGCAAGCCGCTCGTTGGCGGATCCGACGAGGGGTGATCAGCGGGCGCCGCCGGCGCCGCTCGCCGGCGCGATCCGCACCGGGCGCGCCGCCCCACCGGCGGCCGCCGGCGCGATCTCCAGCCGCTCGACGAGCGTGAAGAAGGCCGCCGCGTAGGGGGAGCCGGCGGTGCGCGTGCGCAGCTGGGCCCAGTCGACCTGCTCGCGCACGGCGCGCGCGATCTGCAGCAGCCACGAGAGGTCGAGCTGGTGCTCGTCGAGCGACAGCAGCTTCGTCGTCAGCACGTCCTCGAGCGCCATCACGTTCACGCGCAGCGCGCTGAGGTTGCGCACGGTGCTGCGCGCGAGCACCTCGTCGTCGATCGGCATCCCGCGCGGACCGTAGATCAGGTCGACGAGCACCTCGCCGTGCCACGCCTTCACGAGCCACTCCTCGGGCGGGTGCTCCGTGCGCATCCCGACGGCGGCCAGCGCCGCGAGCGCGCGCTCGGCGTCCTGCGGGCGCAGCATCAGGTCGAGGTCGTTCGTCGGCTCGGGGCCTCCATACGCCCACACGGCCATGCTGCCGCCGAGCATGAAGGGGACCTGGGCTTCCCGCAGCGCCGGGACCGCGACGCGCAGGGCGCCCACGATCTCGTCGAAGTGGCGCCGCTCGTCCATGGCGGACATCTACCCGGCCGGGCTGCGCGCTAGCCGCCGAGCGTTGCGGGGTAGGGGACGGACGTGGAGCAGCAGGCCACAGCCGAACGCCCGCTCGCGGACGGCCGCGCGGTGACGTCGTCCGCAGGCGGTCGCTTGCGCTCGCGGGAGGACGAACCCCCGGTCCGCGTCGCTGCCGCCGGCGACGTCCACTGTCGCGTCGACCACCGCGACGCGATCGTCGCGAGCTTCGCGGCGTTGCGCGACCAGGCCGACCTGCTGCTGCTCGCCGGCGACCTCACGACGACCGGCGAGCCGGAGGAGGGCGCCGTGCTCGCCGAGGCCTGCCGCGACCTCGGCATGCCGGTCTTCGCCGTGCTCGGCAACCACGACTGGCACGCCAACCGGCGCGACGAGCTGGTCGAGGCGATCGAGGTCGGCGGCGACGTCGTCGTGCTCGACCGCGCGCACCGCACGTGCGAGACGACGGGCGTCGAGGTCGGCGTCGTCGGCGTGAAGGGCTTCGTCGGCGGCTTCCCCGGCTCGCACCTGCCGGACTTCGGCGAGCCGCTGCTGCGGGAGGTCTACGCCGAGACCTCCCGCGACGTCGAGGCGCTCGAGCGCGGGCTGCGCGAGATCGCGCTCTGCCCGGTGCGGATCGTCCTGCTCCACTATGCGCCGACCGACGCGACGCTCGCCGGCGAGGCGCCGGGGATCCAGGCCTTCCTCGGCACCGACCGGCTCGCCGCGCCGATCGCCGAGCACGAGCCGACGCTCGTCCTGCACGGCCACGCGCACGCCGGCACGTTCGCCGCGCAGATCGGGACGGTGCCGGTGCGCAACGTCTCGATCCACGTGCTCGGCCGCGACTTCCACGTCTTCGAGCTGCCGGACCATGCCGCCGCCGCGATCCACTGAAGTCCGCCCACGCCCCACCCTCGTTTGCCGCCCCGATCGCCGGGTAGCCCGGGAATGCGAACCCCGACGAAGGAGGCATGCGATGGGACAGGCGATCAGAGACGTCATGACGCCGGACCCGGTCTGCGTCGATCCCCACAGCAGCGCTGCGGACGCGGCCAAGCGGATGCGCGAGGTCGACAGCGGCGCGATCCTCGTCGCCGAGGACGGCCATCTGCGCGGGCTCCTGACCGACCGCGACATCGTCGTGCGGGCGATCGCCGAGGGCCGCGACCCTGCACGCGTCGAGGTCCAGGAGATCTGCAGCACCGACATCCAGGCGCTCAGAGCCGATGACGACGCCGAGCGCGCGGTCCAGTTGATGCGCGACCGCCATGTGCGGCGCATCCCGGTCGTCGAGGGCGAGGACCACCCGATCGGCATCGTCTCGATCGGCGACCTCGCGCTTGCGCGCGACGAGCGCTCGGCGCTCGCCGACATCAGCGGCGCCCCTGCGAACACCTAGCGGCCATGTCGACCTTGCGGCTCGAGATCCCCGACCCCAGTCCGCCGGAGGCCCCGACCGGGCCGCCCGGTGGTCCGGCCGTGGTGCCCGACCCGGTCCCGCCCGAGCAGCCGGCGGAGACGCCGCTCGGGCCCGACGTGCCCGACCCGGAGCCGCCGCGCGAGCCCGACCCCGAGCCGCCGGACGTCCCGTCGCCGGACCCGCGCGGGCCGGAGACGCCCGACCCCGAGCCGCCGGCGGACTGACCGCCGGCGCTCAGGCGGCCGCCGCCTCCACCTCGTCCACGCCCGGCGCGTCCTCGTCGCCCGCGATCAGCGCGAGCACGGCGCGCCGGACGCGTTCGCTGACCGACTGCTCGGGGACCGGCTCGCCGGGCTCAGGCTCCTCTCGCTCCGCAAGCGCCTCGGCGACCGTCAGCCCCTCGCCGAAGCGGTCGATCACGCGCGGGTCGACGTAGGACCCGCGCGCGATCGCGGGCGTGTTGCCGAGGAACGTCGCGACCTCGTCGATCGCCGCCTTCACGATCCGCTTGCGCGACGTACGCGACCCCGCCTCCTGTGCATGCGCTGCCAGCGCTACCGCGCACAGTGCCGTCGCGTTCCAGGTGCGGAAGTCCTTCGCGCTGAAGTCGCCGCCCGCCGCCTCCTTCAGGTAGGCGTTGACGTCCTCGGCGCGCACGTCGACCCAGCGACCGCGCTCGCCCGCGGGGCGCCATGCCAGCAGCTCCGGGCCGCCGCCGCGCCGGCGCTTCAGCGCCGCCACGACCGGCTGCACGTCCGGGTCCTCGACCCGCTGCAGGCGCCGCTGTCCGTGCTTCGCGGGGTAGTCGAACAGCAGCCCGTCGCGCTCCACCCGCACGTGCTCCTTCAGCAGCGTGGTCAGGCCGTATGTCTCGTTCTGCGCGGCGTAGCCCTCGCCGCCGATGCGGAACAGGCCGACGTCGAGCAGCCGCGCCGCACACGCCAGCATGCGCGCCTCGCCGAGCTCGTGCGAGCCGTCGGCCGGCGGCGCGAGGTCCCGCGCCACGCGTCGCCGCAGCGCCGGAAGCGCCCGCGCGAAGGCGACCATCGCGTCGAACTTCGCCGCGTCGCGGCGCGCCCGCCAGTCGTCGTGGTAGCGGTACTGCTTGCGCCCCGCCTCGTCGATCCCCGTCGCCTGGACGTGGCCGCGCGGGTCGCGGCAGATCCACACGTCGCGCCACGCGGGCGGGATCGCGAGCGCGCGGATCCGGTCGACGACCTCGGCGTCGTTCACCCGCTCCCCGTCGGCGTCGAGGTAGACGAACCCGCGCCCGTTGCGGCGGCGGGCGATCCCGGGTCCGGAGCAGTCGACGCGGCGGGTGCGAGGCACGCGACCTAGCTTCCCGCTCGCGCGCGCTCCTACGCGCGCGCCCCGACGCCCTCGAAGCCGAGCGCGACGATCGCGGTGTCGTCCCGCTGGGGTCCGTGGCGGAAGCGCTCGAGCGCCCCGGCGAGCCCGGCGACGAGCGCGTCGGGCTCGGACCCCGCGGCCTGCTCGAGCGCCGCTTGCAGCCGCTCGATGCCGAAGCGCTCGTGCTCGCCGACCGTGTCGAGCACGCCGTCGGTGTACAGCAGCAGCACGTCCCCGGCGCGCAGCACGATCTCGACGGTCGTCCACTCGCCGTCGTCGAACGCGCCCGCGATCGGTCCCGCCTCGTCGATCCCGCGGACCGTCCCGTCGCGCAGCAGCAGCGGCTGAGGATGCCCGCAGTTGGCGAGCATCAGCGTCGCTCGCTCGCTCGATTCCACGCGCAGCTGCGCGCAGACGGCCGTGCAGAGCGACAGCTGGGGCAGGTCGCGCAGCGTTGCGTTGAGCTGCTGGGCGGCGCGCACCGGGTCGCGCGTGAGCTGCCCGGCGCTGCGCAGCGTGTAGCGCGCGAGCGCCGTGAGCGCGGCGGCCTCCGCGCCGTGCCCTGCCACGTCGCCGACGACGACCATCCATCCCTCGTCGGTCGGGAACGCATCGTAGAAGTCGCCGCCGACCTCGTTCATCGAGCCGGCTGCGTCGTAGTGCGTCGCGACGGCGAACCCTGGCGGCGCCTGCAGCGTCGGCGGCAGCAGGCCACGCTGGAGCGTCGCCGCGATCGCCGAGCGCTCCGCGTATACGCGCGCGTTGAGGGCGGCGATGCCGGCGCGCCGGGCCAGTTCCTCAGCCAGCTCCAGGTCCGCCGCGTCGAACACTCGCCCGGACGTCGAGCGCGCGAGCGTGAGCGTCCCGAGCGTCTGCCCGCCCGCGACGAGCGGCACGACGATCAGCGACTCCATGCCCAGCTCGCGCAGCAGCTCGAAGTGCTGCGCGTCCTGGGCATAGGCCAGCAGCTCATCGTCGGCGATCTGTGCGTGGACGAGGCTCGAGCCGTCGCGCATGACCGCCGCGATCCCCTGCTCGCGGTCCAGCGGCACCGGGTAGTGGGCGCGCATCCGTCTCGCGAGCGCGACCTTGGAGGGCTCGGCGTGCGCGATCGCGACGAGCCGCGCGAATCCGCCGGGCCCCGGCACGTCGACGCCGCACCAGTCGGCCAGCGCCGGCACCGCCACCTCCGCGACGCCCTGCAGCATCGCCTCGTAGTCGAGCGACGAGGCGAGCGCGTCGCTCGCCGCGGCGAGCAGCCGGTGGGCGAGTTCGGCGCGCTTCGTCTCGGTGACGTCCTCGATCACGTTCACGACGCGCGTGACACGGCCGTCCACGTCGGTGATCGTCGTCGTCTTGTTCACGAGCCAGCGCTCCTCGCCGGTCGCCTTCACGACGTTGCGCACCAGCAGCGGCTCGACGTCTCTCTCGCCAGCGAGAACGCGGTAGGCCGGAAGCCGTCTGAGATCGACTGGCTGGCCGTCCTCGTCGTAGACCTCGAAGCGCTCCATCGTCACGCCCGGCGCGGCGTCGAGCAGCTCGCTCACGCTGTCGAGCCGCAGCAGCGACACGGCCGCCTCGTTCGCGTACACGGCGCGCCCGCGCGCGTCCATCACCGTGACGGCCTCGGCAAGCCCGTCGAGCACCGTCCCCAGCCGGCGCTCGGCGGCGTCGAGCTCGGTCGTCAGCCCGGCGTTGTCGAGCACGACGGCTGCGCGGCCGGCGAACACCTCGGCAAAGCGCACGTCGGACGGCGAGTAGCGCCGCCCCGACTCGCACAGCAGCGCCGACAGGCGGCCGATCGTGCGGCCGCGGGCGCGCAGCGGCAACACGAGGCGCGCCCCGCCCGGCTCCTCGTCGAGCGCGTCGGCGACTGCGCGCTCGGCGTCGCGCGGGCGGATCCCGAGTCGGCGATCGGGCCCTCCGACGGAGGCGTCGAGCACGCACGCGTCGGCGAAGGCTGGCGTCAGCATGTCGAGCAGGCGCGCGACGGCCGCCTCGAGCGGCATCGCCTCGTTGCCGACGTCGGCGATCGCGCTCAGCAGGCGGAAGCGGCGCAGGTTCACCTCCGCCGCTGAGCGCAGCAGTGCGACGAGCACGGCGAGCGTGCCGCCGACCGCGACGACCGCGAGCGCCGCGACCTCGGTGCTGGCCGGGCCGTCGTTCCACAGCGGCGCCGCGAGCGCGAGCGCAAGCCCCGACGCCGCGACGGCGGCTGTGTCGCCCCAGCGTGCGACGAGCGCGCAGCCGAGCGCGGGCAGTACGAGCAGCGCGGCGAGCAGCGCGCTCGGCCCGAGCACGAGGTCGAGCACGACGAGCGCCGCCGTGGCCGCGACCCCGGCCGCGAGCCAGCGCGACCACGGCGGCGGCGCGAGCGCTGAGCGCGTGCCCTCGAGCGGGCCAGCCGCCTGCTCGCCGCCGCCGCCCGCGCCCGCGGCCTCGCGATCGAGCTCGAACCACACGCCGGCGCCGGGCGCCGCGCCCCAGCGGCTTGCCAGCGCCGCGACGAGGTTGAGTCCGTAGCCGCCTTTGGCGCCGGCCGGCTCGCGCCGTCGCGGGGCGCGTGATCCCTCGTCGTGGACCTCGAAGCGCAGGCGCGCGCCGTCGACGCGCGTGACGAGCGCGATCTCGTCGCCGGCGCCGTGCCGGACGGCGTTCGTGACGAGCTCGGAGACGAGCAGCCGCGCGACGTCCAACTGCTCCCCCGACAACACGCTCGCCTGCTTCTCGACGGTGCGCCGGGCGAGCGCCACGGCGCTCGGGTCGCGCGGCAGCGTGCGCCGCCGCGCGCGCCGCGGGACGTTCACCTCACGGACCCGTGCCGTCGCCGTAGGGCAGCCGGTCGATCACCTGCGCCGCCTCCAGCACGCGCCGCACGCGCTCGGATCCGCGCGTGACGTGAAAGCTCCAGTCGCGGCTGTTGGCGTCCTCGCACGCGGTCAGCACGAGCCGGATGCCGGTGGAGTCCATGAACGTGAGCTCGTCGAGGTCGAGCAGCACCGGCTGCCCCGCGTCGCACAGCTCCGCGAGCCGCTGCTGCACCGCGCCGGCGGTGCCGTAGTCCAGCTCGCCCGAGAGCGCCACGACGACCGTGTCCGCCTCACGTCGCTCGGTCATCTCGAACAGGTCGCTCGGCTGAAAGCCCTGCGGCTCGCTCATGCCCTCGCTGCCTCCTCGTCGCTGCACTGTCGTGACGGGGAAGAGACTAGATGCTCCTTCCAAGATCCACGAATCTCGCGGAATCAACCTTCTGGCGGCGCTATCTGTGCCCGCAGGCGATGTACGAGTCCGTCGTGGTCGAGCTGCCGTCGCGGAAGCCGAACACGCCGCGCACCGGCACGAGCGCGCCGGGTGGGCAGGCGAGCACCTCGATGTAGCCGCGGCGAACGGTGCGGCCGTTCTCGCGCACCTGCACGCTTCCGCCGACTCTCGTCGTGAACTGCAGCAGCGACGCGAGGATGTCCGGGCTGATCTCCTGCAGGCCCTCGGGCACTCTGAGGGCAAGCTTGTAGCCCCATCTGCCGCCGCGCAGCGGTGTGAACGAGGCGTTGATCATGCCGCTGATCGCAACCGGGTTCAGCCCGCGCAGGTAGAAGAGGATGCTGCGACCGCGCGGCCCGTTGTAGAGGTCGACCGTCAGCCGCTCGTTGACGCCCTCGAAGCTCGGCGAGGTGCCGAGCGCTCTCCCGCCGCCGATGCGCGAGCCGCTCGGGCAGGCGCGCGACGAGCCGCGCATTCTCAGCAGTCTCTGCGGGTTGCAGCTCGGGAAGAGCGCGCTGTTCACGCGCGGCCCGTGCGGGAAGAAGACGGTCGTCCTCGCCACCGTCCCCGGCAGCTCGCCCGCGACGTCGCTCGAGAATCTGAGGTCGAGCGAGAGGCTCAGGATCTGCGGCTTCAACGTGAAGGCGGTGATGGCCGGCGTGACGTTGCCGTCGATCGTCACGACCGTTCTCGCGCTCGCGGTCGTGGCGGCTGCGAGCAGGACGCCCGTCGCGATGGCGGCGGCCGCGAGGCGATGGAATGATCGGGAAACGCGCATGTCCCTACCCTACTCGGGTGCGGCAACGCGGATCGCGCCTTCCCGTCCGCTAAGGTCGCGCGCATGAACCAGCGCGAAGAGCGGATCGTCGTCGAGACCGAGCGATACCGCCTCACCGGCACCGTGCGCCTGCCGGTCGAGGGCTACCGCAGCCGGCTGACCGACCATCTCAATGCAGGCGAGCGCGAGTTCGTCGCGCTGACCGACGTGGACGTCGTCCCGCTCGACCCGGGCGACGCCGACAGCCATCCGCCGGGTCACCATGCGTTCGTCGCGCTCGGCCGTCGCCACATCGTCTTCGCGACGAGCGCCGACGGCGCCTCGTCTGCGTGACTCCCGACCCTGCTTGAGGATGGGTCGCGGGCGGGTATCGTAGGCGCCATGGCGAGCTATCCCCGGCGCGCTGACCTGGCCGAGATGAAGCGGTCCGACGTGCTCAAGGCGTCGCCGCGGATGTTCGAGTCGAGCCTGCTCGACAAGCTCTCGCGCGTGCACTGGAGCGTGCCCCTGCTCATCTTCGTGCCGGCGATCGTCGTCGTGCTCGTGCAGGCGCTCGGCGAGCTCGCCGTGTGGGCGACGATCCTGTGGGCGCTCGGCGGCTACGTCTTCTGGACGCTCACCGAGTACTGGCTGCATCGCATCGTGTTCCACTTCGAGCCCGAGGACGGGGTCGGCGCGCGCATGCACTGGATCATCCACGGCGTCCACCACGACCACCCGAACGACCCGCTGCGGCTCGTGATGCCGCCGTCGGTCAGCGTCCCGCTCGCGGCCGCCTTCTTCGGGCTCTTCATCGTCGTGCTCGGCACGCCGATCACCTACGCGTTCGCGGCTGGCTTCTGGGCCGGCTACCTCGCCTACGACATGCTGCACTACTACGTGCACCACCTGCCCGGCGGCCGACGGCCGAGCGCGTGGCTGCCGCGCAAGCTGCACGAGCTGCACATGCGCCACCACTTCCAGGACGGCGACAGCGGCTACGGCGTCAGCGCGCCCTTCTGGGACCACGTCTTCGGCACCGCGCCGGAGCGACGCGGTGCCGGAACGCAGCGCGCCTGACTACTTGCCCCGGAAATAGTCGGCTGGTTCTGTCCGACGGGTCGGGGATGATTTGCCTGCAAATCGGGTGATTTGGAGGTGGTTTCGGGGTGTTGCGGCTTTCGGGTGGGCAGGTGGAGTCGTTGTTCGATCTGGGGTTGC
>DATHEP010000423.1:0-6674 GCA_035318525.1 Conexibacter sp. | reverse complement strand
TCGCGCGCGGCGGGCTCGACCTCGCGTTCGTGATGCTGCCGGTCGCCGACGGTCCATTCGACTGGCAGCACCTGTGGACCGGGGAGTACGTCGTGATGACCGCCGCCGACTCGCCGCTCGCCGACGGACGCCCGTCGCTCGAGGACGTGGCGCGCCTGCCGCTGATCGGCTACCGCAACATCCGCCGAGCGCTCCGACTCGAAGAGCACCTGCGCGCGATGGGCCTCAATCCGCAGGTGGTCTTCCGCACCGACGACAACGGCACGCTGCAGCGCCTCGTCGGCGTCGGCATGGGCGCCGCGCTCGTGCCTACGCTCGCCGTCGAGCCGAACGATCCCGCGGTCCGCGTGCTACACGCGTTCGATGGGCTGCCGCCGTTCCTCGTGGGGATCGCCTGGCACGCCGAGCGCACGCTCGAGGCGCCGGAGCAGGCCTTCGTCGAGACGGCGCGCGACGTATGCCGCACGTTCACCGGAGCGCCCACCGGCGTGTCGCCCGCGTCGGCGCGGGCGGTGAGGCGCTAGGCCGACTCCTCCTGCAGCTCGCCGTCGTCGTCGCCCGCCTCGGGCGGGACGGCCTCGGTGACGAGCGTCGGGGCGAGGCCCTTGTCGATCGTCTCCTTCGTGACGACGCACTTCTTCACGTCGCGACGCGAGGGCAGTTCGAACTGCACCTCCAGCAGCGTCTCCTCGATGATCGAGCGCAGGCCGCGGGCGCCCGTCTCGCGCTCGAGCGCCTTGTTGGCGACTGACACGAGCGCCTCGTCGGCGAACACGAGCTCGATCCCGTCGAACTGGAAGAAGCGCTGGAACTGCTTGACGAGCGCGTTGCGCGGCTCGGTGAGGATCGTCATCAGCTCGTTCTGGGAGAGCTGATGGACCGCCGACATCACCGGCAGGCGGCCGATGAACTCGGGGATCAGCCCGTACTGGACGAGATCCTCGGGGAGGCAGTTCTCGAAGATGTTGCCCGGATCCCACTCGACGATCTCCTCCATCGCGGCGCCGAAGCCGATGCCCTGCTTGCCGATGCGGCGCTCGATCACCTGGTCGAGCGCAGCGAACGCGCCGCCGCAGATGAAGAGGATGTTCGTCGTGTCGATCGTCAGGAACTCCTGGTGCGGGTGCTTGCGCCCGCCCTGCGGCGGCACCGACGCCGTCGTCCCCTCCAAGATCTTCAGCAGCGCCTGCTGCACGCCCTCGCCGGAGACGTCGCGCGTGATCGACGGGTTGTCGGCCTTGCGCGCGATCTTGTCGACCTCGTCGATGTAGATGATCCCGGTCTCGGCCTTCTTGACGTCGTAGTCGGCCGCCTGGATCAGCTTCAGCAGGATGTTCTCGACGTCCTCGCCGACGTAGCCGGCCTCCGTCAGCGCGGTCGCGTCGGCGATCGCGAACGGCACGTTGAGGATCCGCGCCAGCGTCTGCGCGAGCAGCGTCTTGCCGCAGCCGGTCGGCCCGAGCAGCAGGATGTTCGACTTCTGCAGCTCGATCTCGTCGTCCTCGGACTGCAGCATCTGGACGCGCTTGTAGTGGTTGTAGACCGCCACCGACAGCGTGCGCTTGGCCGCCTCCTGCCCCACGACGTACTCGTTCAGCACGTCGTAGATCTGGCGCGGCTTCGGCAGGTGCTCGAGGTCGAACGACGGCGGAGCGGTCAGCTCCTCGTCGATGATCTCGTTGCAGAGATCGATGCACTCGTCGCAGATGTAGACGCCGGGGCCGGCGATCAGCTTCTTGACCTGGCGCTGGGACTTGCCGCAGAAGCTGCAGAGGAGCTGTTCGTTGGTATCCGTGGGGCGTGCCATGTCGCTCTTCCTGTGGTCGGCAGCAGCCGGCCTCGACCTTAGTGCTGGGTGATCACCCGGTCGATGATTCCGTAGTCCTTCGCCTCGTCCGAGCTCATGAAGTAGTCACGCTCCGTGTCGCCCTTGACCTCTTCGACCGGCTTGCCAGTGTGGTCGGCGATGATCTCGTCGAGCCGGCGGCGGATGTCGATGATCTCTCTGGCGTGGATCTCGATGTCCGTCGCCTGACCCTGGAACGACGAGGAGACCTGATGGATCAGGATCTTCGCGTTCGGCAGCGCCATCCGCTTGCCTCTCGCGCCGCCCGACAGCAGCAGGGCGCCCATCGACATCGCGATGCCGACGCAGATCGTCTGCACGTCGGGCTTGATGAACTGCATGGTGTCGTAGATCGCGAGGCCCGCGTAGACCGAGCCGCCCGGCGAGTTGATGTAGAGCGAGATGTCCTTCTCGGGGTCCTCCGACTCCAGGTGCAGGAGCTGGGCCACGATCAGGTTCGCGATCTGGTCGTCGACGGGCGTGCCGAGGAAGATGATCCGCTCGTTGAGCAGGCGCGAGTAGATGTCGAACGCACGCTCCCCGCGCGACGTCTGCTCCACGACCATCGGTACCAGGGGGCTCATAGTCCTCGCTTTGTTTCGCTTCCTCGGCTCGAATCCTGCCGGCGGAGCCGAGTGCATTCAGCGCCCGTCCGGTGGGGCGAGTCTAGCAACCGCCCTGTGGCGGCCCGAGGGGTCGGCGCGCGCTCGGCGCGTCGGAGGTCGAGGTGCGCTCAGGCTCTTCTGGAGGCGGCTCTGGCGCCGCCTCTCGCTCTGCCGCCGGCTCTGCCTCTGGCGGCTCTCGCTCTGGCTCTGGCAGCTCTCGCTCTCGCTCTGGCTCTTCTTCCTCTGAGGGCGCTCTCCGGCACCCACAGTCTCTCGCGCGCCTGAGCCTGCGCGAGCGGGATCGGCGTCGCGCGCTCGACGAGCAGGTCCATCGCCTTGCGCGACGCGACATCCTCGCGCAGCGTGTCGAGCGTGCCGGCCTTGCGCACGCGCTGCAGCAGCTTCTCGGGCTTGACGCCCTCGCGCTCGGCCGTCGCGGCGAGCGTCTCGGACAGCTCCTCGTCGGTCGGCTCGATGCCCTCGGCTGCGACGACCGCGGCGAGCACCGCCTCGCGCTTCAGCGCGCGCTCGGCGTCCGGCTGCGCCTCCGCGAGGATCTCCGTCTCCGTTCTGCCGGAGATCTGCAGGTAAGCGTCCTTCGAGAGGCCGCGGTGGCTCAGCGAGTGGAGCATCTGGTCCCACAGCTCGACGGCGCGCGCCTCGACGAGCGCGTCGGGGACGGTCACCTGGGCGCCGGCGACGACCGCGTCGAGCACCGCCTCGCGGTACTCCGCCTCGACCGTCTGCTCCTCCTGCTCGGCGATCCGTCTGCGCACGTCCTCGCGCAGCTCGGCGAGCGTGTCGAAGCCGGCGGCGTCGGCGGCCAGCTCATCGTCGAGCTCGGGCAGCACTCTCTCGCGCACCTCCTTGACGGAGATCGCGAACCGTGCCGGCTTGCCGGCGAGATGCTCGGCGCCGTAGTCGTCGGGGAAGGTGACGTCGACCGTGCGGTCGTCGCCGGCGCTCGCGCCGACGAGCTGCTCCTCGAAGCCGGGGATCAGACGGCCGCCGCCGAGCTCGACAAGCTGGTCGTGGCCCTCGCCGCCGTCGAACGGCACGTCGTCGATCGAGCCTCTGTAGTCGATCACGATGAAGTCGCCCTGCGCGGCGGCGCGCTCGGCCGTCTCGAGCTTCGCGAGCTGCTCGCGCAGGTGCTCGAGCTCGTGCAAGACGCGCTCCTCGTCGACCGCCGCCTCGCGCCGGCCGACCTCCAGACCGCTGACGTCGCCGAGCTTCGCGGTTGGGCGCACGCCGATCTCGATCGAGAAGGCGAGCGCCTCGCCCTCCCCCGGCAGGTCGCCGAGGTCGAGCTTCGGCTCGCCGACGGGCGCGATCTTCGCGTCGCCGAGCGCCTCCGCGTACCAGCTGCCGATCGAGCTGCGCACGGCCTCGTCGAGCACGTACTCGCGGCCGACGCGGCGGATGAAGACCTGCGGCGGCACCTTGCCCTTGCGGAAGCCGGGCACGCGCGTGTCGCGCGCGAGCCGTCTGGCGGCCTTCGTCAGGCTCTTCTCGATCTCGTCCGCGGGCACCTCGGCGTCCACGCGCACGCGCGACTCGGGCAGCTCGGTGACGTTCGTCTTCAGGGCGGAGGCCATCGGCGGCGGCGAACGATACCGTGGCGGCGTGCTCTCCCGACTCGCGGCTCGTGCGCTCACCGGACCGCTCGCGTTCTTCGTCGCGGGGATCGTCGACGTGGCTGCCGCGTGGGGCGCATGGGCGGGGCGAACGTTGCGCGCGCGGCTCGCCCGCCGCATCGCTCGCTAGCTTCCCGGCGATGAGCGAGACCGACGACCTGTTGCGCCGCAACGCCGCCTACGCGGACGCGTACGAGCACGGCGCGCTGCCGGCGCAGCCGGCCAAGCCCGTAGCGGTGCTCACGTGCATGGACGCGCGCATCGACCCGCACCGCATGCTCGGCCTCGCGGAGGGCGACGCGCACGTGATCCGCAACGCGGGCGGCGTCGCGAACGACGACGCGATCCGCTCGCTCGTCGTCTCGCAGCGCAAGCTGGGGACGCGCGAGGTCGTCGTGATCCTGCACACCGACTGCGGCATGCGGACGTTCGCCGAGGATGCGTTCGTGGACGAGCTGGAGGCGGCGACCGGCACCCGCCCGACGTGGGAGACGACCGCCTTCCACGAGGACATCGAGGCCGACGTGCGGCGCGCGGTGGCGCGCGTGGCGGCAAGCCCGTTCCTGCTGCACACGGACTCCGTGCGGGGCTTCGTCTACGACGTGGTGACAGGGAAGCTGCGCGAGGTCTCGTGAGCTGACTGGCTAACCAGCCAGGTGGCGCGCCGAGGGGCGCAAGCCTGCATCATGGGCCGATGAGCACGACCGTCCCCGCCCCCGCGTTCGACCCCACGATCGTCGCCCCGCCGCAGCCGCCACGCTCGGCGTTCCCGCCCGGCCCGAAGCTGCCGCCGCTGCTGCAGGCACTGCGAATGGCGCGTGACCCGCTCGGCTTCGCGATGGCCGTGCACCGCCGCTACGGCGAGCCGTTCACGATGGAGGGCCCCGGCTTCGGACGCTCGATGGTCTTCAGCTCGCCGGACCTGATCAAGCCGATCATCACCGGCGACCCGCAGATCTTCCACGCGGGCCTCGCGAACGCGCCCATCAAGCCGGTGCTCGGGCCGTGGTCGCTGCTGGCGCTCGACCGCGGGCCGCACATGCAACAGCGCAAGCTGCTGCTGCCACCGTTCCACGGCGAGCGCCTGCGCGCCTACGCGGAGCTGATCGCCGAGCTGGCCGGGCGGGAGGTCGCGAGCTGGCCGCTCGGAACGCCGTTCCCCCTGCACGAGCGCATGGAGCGGCTGACGCTGGAGGTGATCCTCGAGGTCGTCTTCGGGATCGCGGACGAGGCCCGCAAGGACGAGCTGCGCCGCCTGCTGCCGCTGCTCGTGAGAAGCGGCCGGATGCTCGTCTTCTGGGGCGCGGTCCTGCATCGCGACCTCGGTCCGATCCGCCCGCAGGCGACGTTCGCGGCCCGACGCGACGCGGTCGACGCACTGCTGTACGCCGAGATCGCCGACCGGCGCGCGATGCCGAGCGAGCAGCGCGCACAGCGCAGCGACATCCTCTCGATGCTCGTCGAGGCCGAGCACGAGGACGGCGGCCGTCTCGGCGATGCGGAGATCCGGGACCAGCTGTGCACGCTCGTGCTTGCCGGCCACGAGACGACGGCGACCGCATTGTCCTGGGCGATGGACCTGCTGCATCGCAATCCGGACGTCCTCGCGCGCGTGCGCGCGCACGACGACCCGGAGTATCTCGACGCCGTCTGCAGAGAGGTCCTGCGGATCCGCCCCGTCGTGCCGATGGTCGGGCGCACGGTCACCGAGCCCGTGCGGATCGGCGAGCACGACATCCCGGCCGGCACCGATCTCGCCGTGGCGATGATCGTCACCCACCACCGCGCGGACGTCTATCCCGAGCCCGAGCGATTCCGACCCGAGCGCTTCCTCGCGAGCGGCGGCGCCGAGGTGCCCTCCTACGCCTGGCTGCCGTTCGGCGGCGGCGTGCGCCGCTGCATCGGCGCGAGCTTCGCGCAGTTCGAGATGGCGACGATCCTGCGCGTGCTGGCCGCGAGCCCGGTGCGGCTGGCGGTGCGCCGAGCCGAGCCCGTGCGCGCGACCGGCGTGACGATCGTGCCCGGCCGCGGCGTGCCGCTCGTGCGCGAAGCGGCGTAGCGCGGCCTCGCGAGACACGGCCACGTTTCCAAGCACGCCTGGGCGACGCGGCGGGGCCCCGCCCCGCCAGCACACGGGACGGGGCCCCGCACCGCTCTCTGCCCCTGCCAGCGGGCGGAGGTCCGGCGCTGCTGCGCCGCACCTCAGTATGGTGCGCCAATCAGCGCGAGGCGGCGGCGCGCTCGATGAGCGCGCGGAAGAAGTCGCTGCGCGTGACGACGCCGGTCACGCGGCGCGCGCCGTCGAGCACCGGGACGATCAGCACGCGGTGGTGCAGGAAGCGCTCCGCGAGGCCAGCGTCCGAGTAGTCCTCGCCGAGCGCGATGTGCTCGCGGTTGAGGTGGGCGTCGACGGGCTCGGCGAGGCAGGCGGCGCGCCGCTCGAGCGCCTCGTCGAGCGTGCGCGGGACGAAGCCGGCGCCATGCAGCTCACGGAGGTAGCCGGGGAAGAACGCGCCCATGAACTCGCGCTCGCCGAAGATGCCGGCGTAGGCATCGCGCTCGTCGACGACGGGCAGCGCCGGCAGC
>DATHEP010000422.1:0-10998 GCA_035318525.1 Conexibacter sp. | reverse complement strand
CTGTTCGCGGCGTTCCCCGACTTGAAGGTCGAGATTCGCAGACTGATCACGCTCGACGTCGAGCGCAACATCGCGGTCACCGAGAATCGGTTGTGGGGGACGCACGAGGGGGAGCTGTTCGGGATCCCGCCGAGCGGCAAGCCGATCGAGATCCGCGCGCTCGTCCAGTGGGACTTCGGCGACGACGGCAAGGTCAGAGGCGAGACGGTCTACTACGACCTCGCGACGATCCTGCGCCAGATCGGCTACCTGACGCTGCCCGGCCGCGGCGGCGAGAGCTGAGCGGCATGCGAGAGGAGGCAAGGCGATGAGAGCGTTCGTGGCAGGGGCGACCGGAGCGATCGGCCGGCGGCTGGTCCCGCAGCTGCTGGAAGCCGGGCACGAGGTGACGGCGATGACGCGCTCGCAGGAGGGCGCCGCGCGCCTGCGCGAGGGCGGCGCGGCGGCGGTCGTGTGCGACGTCTTCGACGCCGGCGGCGTGCGCGCCGCGGTGGCCGAGGCCGCGCCTGAGGTCGTGGTGCACCAGCTGACGGCGCTGCCCGAGCGGATCGACATGCGCGACATGGGCGTCTTCGACGCGACCAACCGCGTGCGCACCGAGGGCACGCGCGTGCTGCTCGACGCCGCGCTCGCGGCCGGCGCGCGCCGCTTCGTGGCGCAGAGCCTCGCGTTCGCCTACGTGCCGGGGGCCGGCGAGCCGCCCTGCGACGAGGAGACCCCGCTCTACAGCGCGGCGGCGCTGCCGCTCGGGGGCGCGGTGAAGGCGATCGACGAGCTGGAGCGCGACGTCACGGGCACACCGGGGATCGAGGGGATCGTGCTGCGCTACGGCTGGCTCTACGGCCCGGGCACGTACTTCGCGACCGACGGCAGCACGGCCGCGGAGGTGCGCGAGCAGCACTTCGCGATCATCGGGGCGGGCACCGGCGTCTACAGCTTCATCCATGTCGAGGACGCCGCCGCGGCGGCGGTGGCGGCCGTCGAGCGCGGCGGGCCGGGCATCTACAACGTCGTCGACGACGCGCCCGCGCCGGTGCACGAGTGGCTGCCGTTCTACGCCGAGGCGATCGGCGCGCCGGAGCCGCCGCAGGTGTCGGAGATCCGCGGCGAGGTGCTCGCCGGCTCGCAGGTCGTCGAGCTCGCCACGTCGCTGCGCGGCGCCGCGAACGCGAAGGCGAAGCGAGAGCTCGGCTGGCAGCCGCGCTACGCGAGCTGGCGCGACGGCTTCGCCACCTGCAGCGCCGCATAGAGGTCCGCTATCGCGCGATCGACAAGGGGTCTTGGACGCCGCAGCCCGCGTGGCATTGAATCGGCCTGTGCCGACCGCCCACGCGACGACCGCGATGCGCACGCTCGCGCGCGGGCTCGGCTTCCCGGAGGCGCCGCGCTGGCACGACGGGCGCCTGTGGTTCTCCGACATGGGGCTCGGCGCCGTCTTCGCCGTCGATCTCGACGGGCGACTGGAGCGGATCGTCGAGGTCGCCGGGCGGCCGGGCGGGCTCGGATGGATGCCCGACGGCCGGCTCGTCGTCGTCTCGATGCGCGAGCGGCGCCTGCTGCGCGAGGACGCGCCCGGCTCACGGCGGCTCGTCGAGGTCGCGCGGCTCGACGACGTCGCCCCGTTCCACTGCAACGACCTGCTCGTCGACGCGGCCGGGCGCGCCTACGTCGGCAACTTCGGGTTCGACCTCGCGGCCGGCGACGAGCCGCGCGCGACGGTGCTCGCCTGCGTGCACCCGGACGGCCGCACGGCGGTCGTCGCGGACGAGCTGCTGTTCCCGAACGGGATGGCGCTCGCGCCGGACGGCACGCTGATCGTGGCCGAGTCGCTCGGGCGGCGGCTGACCGCGTTCGACGTCGGCGATGACGGCGCGCTGGCCGGCCGACGCTCCTTCGCGGCGACGCCCGGGCTGATGCCGGACGGCATCTGCCTCGACGCGGCGGGCGCGACGTGGGTCGCCTGCGCGGCGACCGGCGCGGTCGCGCGCTTCGGCGCCGACGGCGCGCTGCTGACGCAGGTCGCGAGCGGCTTCCCGCACGCGAGCGCCTGCATGCTGGGCGGGTCGCGGCGGCGCACGCTGCTCGTCTGCGTCGCGCGCACCGGCGACGAGGAGCAGGCCGGCGTCACGCGCGAGGGCGCGATCCTGGCGCTCGACGACGTCGACGTCCCCGGGGCGGGGCTGCCGTAGATGGTTGATTCCACGATCTCGCGGCGCGAGGGGCACGCTGGTCGGCGCTGGACGCCACGCGGCGTCTCGCCGATGCCACCGGCATCGCCTTCGACACCGCGCGTCGCCCAGCATCCGCCCATCGTGTCCCTCGCATCCACGAATCTCGTGGAATCAA
Source organism: Conexibacter sp. (assembly GCA_035318525.1). Taxonomy (GTDB): domain Bacteria; phylum Actinomycetota; class Thermoleophilia; order Solirubrobacterales; family Solirubrobacteraceae; genus Conexibacter. The sequence continues at coordinate 8,652 of DATHEP010000422.1, read as the reverse complement.
CCATCCCGATGGCGCAGCGGATCGCGGTGATCGCCGGCGACGGCGTCGGCCCCGAGGTGATCGCCGAGGGCATCAAGGTGCTGCGCGCCACGGGCCTCCCGCTCGCGTTCGACGAGCTGGCGTGGGGCTCGGAGCTGTACGAGCGCAGCGGCGCGATGATGCCGCCCGACGCGCTCGCGACGCTGCGCGGCTACGACGCGATCTACCTCGGCGCGATCGGCTGGCCGACCGTGCCCGACCACGTGAGTCTGTGGGAGTGCCTGCTGCCGATCCGCCAGGCGTTCGCCCAGTGCGTGAACCTGCGCCCGGTGCGCCTGCTGCCGGGGATCCGCTCGCCGCTCGCCGAGCGAGGCCCGGACGACGTCGACATGCTGTTCGTGCGCGAGAACACGGAGGGCGAGTACGCCGGCGCTGGCGGTCGCGCGCACCGCGGCACGCGCGCCGAGCTCGCGGTCGAAGTGCCGATCTTCACCCGCTATGCGATCGAGCGCTGCGCGCGCTACGCGTTCGAGCGGGCGTGCGAGCGCGGAGGTCGCCTGATCAGCGTCACGAAGTCGAACGCGAGCCGCCACACGTACGTGTTGTGGGACGAGGTCGTCGCCGACGTCGGCGCCGAGTTCCCCGGCGTGACGGTCGAGCGGATCCTCGTCGACGCGATGGCGGCGCGGATGGTGTCGAACCCCGGCTCGGTCGACGTCGTCGTCGCGTCGAACCTCTTCGGCGACATCCTCACCGACCTCGGCGGGGCGATCCAGGGCAGCCTCGGCCTTGCAGCGAGCGCCAACCTGGCGCTCGACGACAGCGGCCCGTCGATGTTCGAGCCGGTGCACGGGTCCGCGCCCGACATCGCCGGGCAGCGGCGCGCGAACCCGATCGGCGCGGTGTGGGCGGGCGCGCTGATGCTGCGCGAGCTGGGCCACGGCGCCGCGGCCGACGGCGTCGAGGCGGCGATCGCCGCCGTCTGCCGCGACGGCCGCACGCTGACGCGCGACTGCGGCGGCTCCGCCTCGACGGCCGACGTCGGCGACGCGCTGGCGGCCGCGCTCTCTCGTAGCGCGACCGAGCCGCCGGGCCGGCGCGGGCGCATCTGACGCCCGTTGTCACAACGGCGGCGCCTGCGCCGTCAATCGTTGGATGACCAACCCACACGCTCCCATCCCCCGCCTCGCCGTCGACCTGCGCCCACTGCGCAGCGCCGTCGCCGGCGTCGTCGGACCCGGCGACGACGGCTGGGACCTCGCGCGCAGGGCCTGGAACCTCGCCGTCGACCAGCGGCCCGCGGCCGTCGTGCACGCGGCCGACGCCGGCGACGTGGCCGCCGTGCTCGACGCCGCGCGCAGCAGTGGGCTGCGCGTCGCTCCCCAGGGCACCGGCCACGGCGCGAGCGCGCTCGGCGCGCTCGACGACGTCGTGCTGCTCAAGACCGACCGCATGAGCGCCTTCGAGATCGACCCGGTCGCGCGGCGCGCACGCGTCGGCGCCGGGACGCTGTGGGGCGATGTGGCGGTGCGCGCCGGCGAGCACGGCCTCGCGGCGCTGCACGGCTCGTCGATCGACGTGGGCGTCGTCGGCTCCACGCTCAGCGGCGGCATCGGCTGGCTCTCGCGCCTGCACGGGCTGGCATCCGACCGCGTCACCGCGGTCGAGCTCGTGACGGCCGACGGCGAGCTGCGGCGCGTCGGCGGCGACGACGAGCTGTTCTGGGCGCTGCGTGGCGGCGGCGGCAGCTTCGGCGTCGTGACGGCGATGGAGTTCGAGCTGCTGCCGCTCGCGGAGGTCTACGCCGGCGGCCTCTACTGGCCGGTCGAGGCCGCGTCCGAGGTCCTGCACGCCTACCGCGAGTGGGCGCCGACGCTCCCCGACGAGGTCACCTCGATGGTCCGCTTCATGCACCTGCCGGACGTCCCCGGCGTGCCCGAGTTGCTGCGCGACGTGCCGGTGATCGACGTCGGCGCCGCGTTCGTCGGCGACGCCGCCGCGGGCGCGGAGCTGATCCGCCCCCTGCGCGAGGTCGCCCCGCCGCTGCTCGACACGTTCGCGACGATCCCGGCCGCCGACCTGCGCCGCCTGCACGGCGACCCGGAGCAGCCGGTGCCGAGCCTCGGCCACCACACGGTGCTGCGCGAGCTGACCGCGGAGGCGGCCGACGCGCTGCTCGCGCTCGCGGGGGAGGGCTCGGACAGCCCGCTGCTGAGCGTCGAGCTGCGCCAGCTCGGCGGCGCGCTCGGACGGCGCCGGCCCGGCGGCGGAGCGCTCGGCGCGATCGACGGCGAGTACGTGCTCTACGCCGTCGGCCCTCCGACCACGCCGGAGGTCGCCCGCGCGGTCGACGCGCACCTCGACGCGATCGTCGAGCGGCTGGCGCCGTGGAGGACCGGCACGAGCTACGCGAACTTCTCGAACCGGCCGATCGCCGACATGGCGAGCCCGTTTCAACGTGGGGTCCACGAGCGCCTGCGCGCGGTCAAGGCAGCGGTCGACCCGCACGGCCTGCTCGTCGCGAACCACCCGATCGAACCGGCTCGCCAGGCTCCATAGCGGTCCGCTATGCCCCGATCGAGAGGCGGTCTTGGACGGCGCGTGCGGGGCGCAGTTCAATGCGGTCAGATGTCGCACACGACTGGCCTCGACGCCTCGCGCGCGGCCTCGCCGACGGCCGCGCGTGAGCCGCGCGGGCCGCTCGTGGGACTGCGGGTCCTCGAGCTCGGCAGCCTCGTGGCGGGCCCGTTCGCCGGGCGGCTGCTCGGCGACCTCGGCGCCGAGGTCATCAAGGTCGAGGCGCCGGGCCGGGCGGACCCGCTGCGCACCTGGGGCCGCACCCCCGACGCCGCCGCCAGCTCGCTCTGGTGGTCGGTGCAGTCGCGCAACAAGAAGTGCGTGACGCTCGACCTCCGCAACGAGGAGGGGCAGGAGCTGTTCCTCGAGCTCGTGCGCCGCTCCGACGTCGTGATCGAGAACTTCCGGCCCGGGACGCTCGAGCGCTGGAACCTCGGCTTCGAGCGGCTCGCGACGGTGCGGCCCGGCATCGTGCTGGCGCGCGTCTCCGGCTACGGCCAGACCGGCCCGTACGCGGAACGGGCCGGCTTCGCGTCCGTCGCCGAGGCGATGGGCGGCCTGCGCCACATCAACGGCTTCCCCGGCGAGGCGCCGCCGCGCACCGGCATCTCGCTCGGCGACTCGCTCGGCGGGCTGTTCGCGACGATCGGCGTGCTCGCCGCGCTGCAGCATCGCGCGGCGCATGGCAGCGGGCAGGTCGTCGACATATCGCTGATGGAGAGCTGCTTCGCGCTGATGGAGAGCGCGCTGCCGGAGTACGACGTGCTCGGGGTCGTGCGCGAGCCGCACGGCACGAGCCTCAAGGGCATCGCGCCCTCGAACATCTTCCGCACGAGCGACGGGCGCTGGGTCGTGATCGCCGCCAACCAGGACAGCCTCTTCCGCCGCCTCGCCGAGCTGATGGGCGTGCCGGGGCTGGCCGACGACGTGCGCTTCTCGACGCACGTCGCGCGCGGCGAGCACCAGGAGGAGCTCGACGCGATCGTCGCCGGCTGGGCCGTCGAGCACAGCGCGGGCGAGCTGTTCGAGCTGCTCAACGGCTCGGGCGTCGTCTGCGGCCCGATCTTCACGATCGCCGACATCGCCGCCGACCCGCACTACGCGGCGCGCGCGATGCTGCTCGAGCACCACGATCCCGACGTCGGCACCTTCCGCGGCCCCGGCGTCGTGCCGAAGCTGTCGGCGACCCCGGGCGCCGTTCGCTGGACCGGCAGCGCCACGCCCGGCAGCCACGACGCCGAGGTCTACGGCGAGCTGCTCGGGCTCGGCGACGAGCGCCTCGCCGAGCTGCGCGAGCACGGGGTGATCGCATGATCTCCATCTGCGAGGTCGGCCCGCGCGACGGGCTGCAGAACGAGTCGGTGGTGCTCGCGCCCGCGCAGCGCGCCTCGCTCGTCGCGCGCCTCGCGCGCGCGGGCCTGCGGCGGATCGAGGCCGTCAGCTTCGTCGACCCGCGGCGCGTCCCGGCGATGGCCGGCGCGGAGGAGATGCTCGGGCTGCTGGCGATGTCCGACGACGTCATGCTGACGGGGCTGGTGCTCAACGTGCGCGGATACGAGCGGCTCGCGCGCACGGCGCTGACGGAGGTCCGCTTCGCCTTCGGCGCCAGCGAGACGTTCAACGAGCGCAACGCCGGCCGCTCGGTCGCCGCCGCGCTGCGCGACGCGGAGGAGATCGTCCGTCGCGCGCACGCCGGCGGCCGCCGCGCGAGCGTCACGATCGCGACTGCCTTCGGCTGTCCGTACGAGGGCGCGGTGCGCCCCGCGGACGTCGTCGCGCTCGCCGAGCGGATCGCGGCCCTCGGCGCGGACGAGATCGTGCTCGCCGACACGATCGGCGTTGCCGTTCCGTCGCAGGTGCGCGAGCTGATGGCCGCGGTCGTCGGTCTCGGGCCCGTGCCCGGCATCCACCTGCACAACACGCGCAACACCGGCTACGCGAACGTCGTCGCCGCGCTGGAGGCCGGCGCAGAGGTGGTCGACGCCTCCGTCGGCGGGGCCGGCGGCTGCCCGTTCGCGCCGGGTGCCACCGGCAACGTCGCGACCGAGGACGTCGTCTACCTGCTCGCGCGCGAGGGCGTGCGCACCGGCATCGACCTCGACGCGCTGGCCGAGACCGCGCGCTGGCTCGCGACGGCGCTCGGCCACGAGCTCGACGGGCGGCTGCACCGCGCCGGGCCCTGGTGGCCGACCGTCGAAGGCGACCCGGCGGCTGCGCCGACCAACCACGGAGGAGGGCCGCATGTCCGCCGATGAGACTCACCGCGCGTTCACCGTCCACGGCAACGCCGACGAGCTGTACGAGCTCCCGAACCTGCCGTTCGTCCAGGCACGACAAAGGAGCAGCAGCCAATGCCGAGAGCCATCCTGCTGGCGTTCACCAACCCGTCCGACGGGGCGTCCGAGGCGGAGTTCAACGCGTGGTACGACGGCAGACACGTGCCCGACGTGCTCCAGGTGCCGGGCGTGATCTCGGCCCGCCGCTTCGCGCTGAGCCCCGCGCAGTTCCGCCCGCCCCGCACCACGCCGGCGGCGTACCTCGCCGTCTACGAGATCGAGGCGGAGTCGGTGGAGGAGGTCCTCGCCGAGTGGGCCGCCCGGGGGCCCGCCGGGACGATGCCGATCAGCCCCGCCGTCTGCGACGACGGGGACCGCGCGCCCGCGATCTTCGTGTACGACGAGCGCTGATCCGGCTACTCGCCAGCGATGTCCGCCACGGCCTCTCCGACCGCGCCGCCCGCCCGCCTCGACGTCCTCGAGGCCGTCCAGAGCCGCGTGCTGTGGCTCGCCACCTCGATCGTCCACCACGCCAACAGAGTGCGCAGAACGCCCTCGGGCGTGAAGGTCGGCGGCCATCAGGCCTCGTCGGCCTCGATGGCATCGATCATGACCGCGCTGTGGTTCCACCACCTGCGCGCGCCCGACCGCGTGTCGGTCAAGCCGCACGCCTCACCGGTGCTCCACGCGATCGAGTACCTGCTGGGCCAGCTCGACGTGAGATACCTCACGACGCTGCGCGAGCTCGGCGGGCTGCAGTCGTACCCGAGCCGCCTCAAGGACCCCGTCCCCGCCGACTTCTCGACCGGCTCGGTCGGCATCGGCGCGACGGCGCCGATCTGGAGCGCGCTCGCGCACCGCTACGTCGCCGGCCACTTCGACGTGCCCCAGGGCGGCCGTCAGGTCGCGCTGCTCGGCGACGCGGAGCTGGACGAGGGGGCGATCTGGGAAGCGCTCGTGGACCCGGTCGTGCCGCAGTTGGGAGAGGTGCTGTGGGTCGTCGACCTCAACCGTCAGTCGCTCGACCGCGTCGTGCCCGACATCGCCTACGGGCGCATCGCCGGGATGTTCGAGGCGGCGGGCTGGCACACGATCACGGCCAAGTACGGGCGCCGGCTGGAAGAGCTGTTCGCCCGCGAGGGCGGCGGTGCGCTGCGCCGGCGGATCGACGGGATGACGAACGAGGAGTACCAGCGGCTGCTGCGCTCGCCTGCGAGCGAGGCGCGCGAGCGGCTGCCCGGCTCCGGCCGCGGGCGGCGCGACGTCGAGCGGATCGTCGCGCAGCTCGACGACGACGAGCTGACGGCGGCGGTGCGCGACCTCGGCGGTCACGACCTCTCGCTGCTGCTCGACGCCTACGCCGAGGCGGACGCCGTCGTGGACCGGCCGACGGTCGTCTTCGCGTACACGATCAAGGCGTGGCGGCTGCCGACGCAGGGCCACCCCGCGAACCACTCCGCGCTGCTCTCGACCGAGCAGTGGGAGGGACTCGCCGGCGACCTCGGCACCGACGCGGCCGAGCCCTGGGCGCCGTTCGGAGAAGGCTCGCGCGAGGCCGAGCTGTGCCGGGAGGTCTCCGAGCGGCTCGTGCGCGACGAGCGCCCGCCGACGCCGCCGCCGGCGATGCCGACCGACGTCGGTCGCGCGCACGCCGGCAGAGCCTCGACCCAGCAGGCGTTCGGGCGCTTCTTCGTCGACCTCGCGAACGCCGCGCCCGACGTCGCGTCGCACGTCGTCACGGTGAGCCCCGACGTCGCCTCCTCGACGAACCTCGGCGGCTGGATCAACAAGGTCGGGATCTGGAGCGTCGGCGAGCGGATCGACTGGTTCGCCGACGACACCGACACGCTCGTGCGCTGGCGCGAGAGCGGGCACGGCCAGCATGTCGAGCTGGGGATCGCCGAGGGCAACCTCGTCGGCGTGCTCGCCGAGCTGGGGCTGACGTGGTCGCGCGACGGCCAGCCGCTGCTGCCGATCGGCACCATGTACGACCCGTTCGTGAACCGCGCGCTGGAGCCGTGGTCGTTCGGCATCTACTCGGGTGCGCAGTCGGTCCTCGTCGGCACGCCGTCGGGCGTGACGCTCGCGCCGGAGGGCGGCGCCCACCAGTCGATCACGACGCCGTCGGTGGGGCTCGAGCAGCCGAGATGCGTCGCGTGGGAGCCGGCGTTCGGGCAGGACCTCGAGTGGACGCTGCTCGACGCGCTCGGTCGGCTCGGCCGGCCCGGCGGCAGCTCCGCCTACTTCCGCCTCACGACGCGTCCGATCGACCAGTCGCTCGCCGCGCTGCCGCAGGACCGGGACGCGCGCGAGCGGCGGCGCCGCGAGGTGCTCGCCGGCGGCTACGCGCTGCGCCGTGCGGAGGGCGCGCCCGCCGTGACGCTCGTCGGGATGGGCGCGCTGCTGCCGGAGGTCGTCGCCGCCGCGGACGAGCTGACAGCGGCCGGCCGCCCCGTCGACGTGATCTGCCTCACCTCGGCCGACCACGTGTTCCGTGCGCTGCAGGCGCGGCAGGGGCTCGCAGACGGCGACGACGCGATCCTGGATGCGCTGTTCCCGGCCGAGCGCGCCGCGCCGGTCGTGACCGTGCTCGACGGTCATCCGCACACGCTCTCCTTCCTCTCCGCCGTGCGCTGCCAGCCGATCGCCTGCCTCGGGGTGGACGACTTCGGCCAGTCCGGCGACGTGGACGACCTCTACCGCCACTTCGGCATCGACGCGGAGACGATCGTCGGCGCGGCCCTGGACCTCCTGCCATGAACGACCTCACCATGCCCGGGCTCTCCGAGTCGATGCAGGAGCGCACACGATCCTCACCTGGCTGCGCGAGCACCCGCTCGCGAACGGCTCCTACGAGGACGGCCGCTCGGCGCGTCAACGTCGGCGCTGGCGCCAGCTCTCGGCCGCGGCGGCCGCCTCTGGCGAGTCGAGGCAGGCGTTCAGGAGCGGCTTCGAGGCTTCGAGGACCTCGTCGAACGTTCCCGTCAGCGAGGCGGCCAGGAGCTGCTTCGAGGCGATCGCGGCTGTGACCGGCACGTCGCGGTACTGCGCCACCAGGCGGTCGGTCTGCTCGGCGAAGCTCGCCGCCGGCACGACGTGATCCACCAGCCCGATCGCCAGCGCGGCGGCGCCGTCGATCAGCTCGCCGGAGAGGATCAGCCGCCGCGCGCGACCGATCCCCACCAGCGGCGGCAGCCGGTGGACGGCCATGCCGGGGAACAGCCCCTCGCGCAGCGCCGGCAGGCCGAGCTGCGCGTCGTCGGCGCAGATCCGCAGGTCGCAGGCGATCGCGAGCTGCAGGCCGCCGCCGATGCAGTAGCCGTGGATCGCGGCGATCGTGATCTTGTCGATCGTCTCGAGCCGCCGGAAGGCCCGCTCCTGGCCTTCGTAGAAGCCCTCCGGCATCCCGCCCGAGGCGAGCATGCCGAGGTCCATCCCGGCGCAGAAGGCGCGGCCTGCGCCCTGCACGACCACGACGCGGACCTCGCGCTCGGCGGCGACCGCGTCGACCGCTCGCTCGAGGCCGTCGACCCAGGCCATGTTCTCGGCGTTCAGGACCGCGGGGCGGTTGAGCGTGATGCGGGCCACCCCGTCGGCGATCGCGAGCAGCACCTCGGAGCCGGCCATCATCGACCTCCCGCCGCCCGCTCCGCGCCCGGCGGGGGCCAGGCCTCGATCAGCTCGATCGCGCGGGCGAGGAAGGCCGCGGCCGCCAGACCGTCGAGCGTGCGGTGGTCGAACGTGATCGACAGGTTGGCGAGCTTGCGGACGACCACGTCCCCGTCGTGGACGACCGGCCGGGGCTCGATGCGGTAGAGGC
>DATHEP010000421.1:0-2776 GCA_035318525.1 Conexibacter sp. | reverse complement strand
GTAGCGGCCCTGAGGGGCGCCTCGCGCCCGCTGGCTACGTCCTCGGTCGCTCGCCTGCGTGAGCAGGCCACGCTCCCTGCGTCCTTGCCAGCGAACGCGATCCGCCCCTCAGGCGGATCCCCCCGCCATTGCTGGCAGGATGACGAGCGTGTCGCCCTCGCCGACGGCCGTTTGCAGCCCGTCGAGCAGCCGCACGTCCTCGTCGTTGAGGTAGACGTTGACGTAGCGGTTCAGCTCACCCTCGGAGGAGAACAGCTGCGACTGCGTCTGAGGGTGCGCGGACGCGAGCGCGTTCAGCACCTCGCCGACGCTCGCGCCATCGGCGCTGACCTGCTTCTCGCCGCCGACGGAGGCGCGCAGGACCGGGGGGATCTTCACAGTGGCCATAGGAGGCGGACCCTACCCTGCGGCGGCGCAGAACGCCTCGTAGTCGGGGAAGACGCCCATCTCCTCGTCGGTGATCGACTCGGGGTCGCGCGAGCAGATCGGGCAGTCGGGGTCGCGGCGCACCTTCAGCTCGGTGAACGTCGCGCCGAGCGCCTCATACAGCAGCAGACGCCCGATCAGCGGCTCGCCCTCGCCGAGGACCAGCTTCACGACCTCGGTCGCCTGCAGCAGGCCCATCGTCCCCGGCAGCACGCCGAGCACGCCGTTGGCGCCGCAGGAGGGCGCCAGCTCGGCCGGCGGCGGCGTCGGGTAGAGGCAGCGGTAGCAGGGCCCCTCGTAGGGGGCGAAGACCGACAACTGGCCGTCGAAGCCGAGGATCGAGGCCGACACGACCGGGATCCGCAGCCGGACGGAGGCGTCGTTGAGCAGGTAGCGCGTCGGGAAGTTGTCGAGTCCGTCGACGATCACGTCGTAGCCCTCGACGATCTCCATGATGTTCGACGCGTCCATCCGCACCGGGTACTTGACGACGTTCACGTCGGAGTTCAGGTTCGCGATCGTCGCCTCGGCCGAGTCGACCTTCGGCTCGCCGACGCGGTCCTGCGTGTGGATCACCTGGCGCTGCAGGTTCGAGAGGTCGACGACGTCGTTGTCGACGATCCCGAGCGTGCCGACGCCGGCCGCCGCGAGGTAGAGCGCGGTCGGCGCGCCGAGCCCGCCGGCCCCGAGCAGCAGCACTCTCGCGTCGAGCAGCTTCAGCTGGCCCTCGACGCCGACCTCCGGCATCAGCAGGTGGCGCGAGTAGCGGTCGCGCTGCTCGGCGCTGAGCGCGCGCGGCACCGCGACCTCGTAGCCGCGGTCCTTCCACAGCGCGATGCCGCCCGTCATCGAGGAGACGTCCGTGTAGCCGAGGTCTTGCGCGAGCGTGCGGGCGCCGTAGGCGGAGCGGTTGCCGGAGGCGCAGTAGAGGACGACTCTCGCGTCGCGGTCGCCGACGATCCCCTCGATGCGCGACTCCAGGTAGGAGCGGGGCACGTGCTTGGCACCGGGGATGTGCGCGACGGCGAACTCCTCCGCCTCGCGCACGTCCACCACGACCACCCCGTTGCCAAGATGCTCGGCGACGACGGCCGGGTCGACCTCCGTGATCTGGCTCTTGACTTGGCGGAGCAGCTCCGCGCCGGACGGGCTCATTCTGGAAAACTCCTCAAAAGGGGTCGGCTTTCGGTACTTCAGGAAGGATAGCGCGTCCGAACGGCGGCGCGCGGGGTCGTGGAAACGGGCGTAAAGGCCGATATGGGGTGCAGACCCGATCGAGCGCGAGCACCCGCGATCCGATGCCGTGACAGGGATCTCCCCGTCAGGGGAACCGCACATTCGCCGACGATGACCAAGCCCTCGCTGCCTGCGCGCCTCCTGCTGCGCCCTCAGATCGCCGAGCTGGAGCGCGAGCGCGCCGCGGTCGAGCAGCTCCGCACCCGTTTGGAGGCCGAGCGCCGCGCCGCGGGCGCGGCCGCGATCCGCGCCCAGGAGCAGGAGCGCCAGCGGCTCGCGCAGGACCTCCACGACGAAGTCAACCAGGCGCTGACGGCGATTTTGCTGCGGCTCGAGGCGACGATCCAAGAGGCGCCGGTGGCGCTGCAGGAGGAGCTGCGTGACACGAAGCGACTTGCGGGGCAGGCGATGGAGGAGCTTCTGCGGCTCGCACGGCGGCTGCGTCCGGCCGTGCTCGACGACCACGGCCTGATGCCGGCGCTGCACACGCAGGTGCGCGACTTCACCGAGCAGACCGGCATCCGCGCGACCTTCCACCCGCAGGGCGCCCCCACCCGCCTCTCCCCCGAGCAGCAGCTCGCGATCTACCGTGTGACGCAGGAGGGTCTCTCGAACATCGCGCAGCACGCATCGGCGCAGCGCGTGAAGGTCGAGCTGTCGTTCGTCGGGCGCACGGTGCTGCGCATCTCCGACGACGGCCGGGGGTTCGTCGAGCCGCGCAACGGCGGCAGCGGCCTCGGCGGCATGCGCGAGCGTGCGCTCCTCGCGGGCGGACATCTGTCCGTCTGGTCGGGCGACGGCAGCGGGACGCGCGTCGAGCTGACGATCTGACTCACATGAGGACCCTCATTGCGGACGACCACGGGATCGTGCGGTCCGGCATACGGCTGCTGCTCGAGCGCCAGCCGGACATCGAGGTCGTGGCCGAGGCGGGCGACGGCGTCGACGCGTTCGAGCAGGCGATCGCGACGAAGCCCGACCTGTGCGTGCTCGACGTCGGCATGCCGCGCATGACCGGCCTACAGGCGACGCGCGAGATCCGCTCGCACCTGCCGGGCACGCACGTGCTGATCCTCTCGATGCACGACGACGAGCGCTACCTGTTCGAGGCGCT
>DATHEP010000420.1:0-2176 GCA_035318525.1 Conexibacter sp. | reverse complement strand
CGCGTAGCGCGGGTCGCGGCCGTGCAGCGCGTCGAGGAAGACCTGCTGCAGGCGCGTGGTGACCGGCCCGCGCGTGCCGTCGCCGACGACGTGGTCGTCGATCTCGCGGATCGGCGTCAGCTCGGCGGCCGTGCCGGTCATGAACAGCTCGTCGGCGAGCGTCAGCTCCGCCCGCGCGAGATCGCGCTCGACGACCTCGATGCCCTCGTCGCGCGCGATCTGGATGACCGAGTTGCGGTTGATGCCGTCGAGGATCCCAGCCGTCTGCGGTGGCGTGTAGACGACGCCTCCACGCACGACGAACACGTTCTCTCCCGTGCCCTCGGACACGGAGCCGTGCTGGTCGAGCAGGATCGCCTCTTCGTAGCCGGCTCTCACGCTCTCGATCTTCGCGAGCACGCTGTTCAAGTACTGCCCGGAGGCCTTCGCGTGGGGGATCAGCGAGTCGCCACTGATGCGCCGCCAGCTCGAGACCTTCGCGCGCACGCCCTTCTCCAGCGCGTCATCGCCGAGGTAGGCGCCCCACGGCCACGCCGCGATCGCGACCTCGACGGGCGCGTCGAGCGGGTTGAGCCCCATCGGCCCGGCGCCGCGGAAGGCGATCGGCCGGATGTAGCAGGACGGCAGGTTGTTGCGCGCGATCAGCTCGTGCGTCGCCGCGCGGATCTCCTCGGGCGTGTACGGGATCGGCATGTAGTAGAGCTCGGCCGACTTGAACAGCCGCTCGATGTGCTCTCTGTGGCGGAAGATCGCCGGCCCGCGGTCGGTCGCGTAGGCGCGCTCGCCCTCGAACACGCCCGTGCCGTAGTGCAGGCAGTGCGTCAATACGTGGACCTTCGCGTCCTCCCAGGCGACGAGCTCTCCGTTCATCCAGATGAGGTCCGCTTGGTCCACGTTGGCTCCTTAGAGGTGGGTCAGGACGGCCCGGGCGGCCTCGTGCGTGGTCGCGGTGCCGCCCAGGTCGCGCGTGCGCAGGCCCTCGCCGAGCGCACGGTCGACTGCCGATTCTACCGCCGCTGCCGCGTCCTCCATAGCGAACCCGTGGCGCAGCATCAGCGCCGCGGAGAGGAACATCGCCAGCGGGTTGGCGATTCCCTGTCCCGCGATGTCCGGCGCGGAGCCGTGGACGGGCTCGAACAGGCCGGGTCCGTCGCCGCCCAGCGAGGCGCTCGGGAGCATGCCGATCGAGCCCGTGAGCATCGCCGCCTCGTCGCTCAGGATGTCGCCGAACATGTTCTCGGTGACGATCACGTCGAAGCGCGTCGGGTTGGAGACGAGCTGCATCGCGGCGTTGTCGACGAGCACGTGCTCGAGCTCGACCTCCGGGAACTCCTCGGCGTGCAGGCGCGTGACGACCTCTCGCCAGAGACGGGAGGACTCGAGCACGTTCGCCTTGTCGACGCTCGTGACGCGCGTTCTGGCCGCCTGGAAGCCGGCACGCGCGATCCGCTCGATCTCCGCGACCGAGTAGATGCACGTGTCGTAGGCGGTGTCGCCGTCGCGGCCGCGTCTGCCGAAGTAGAGGCCGCCCGTCAGCTCGCGCATCACGAGCAGGTCCGTGCCGTCGATCACCTCGCGCTTGAGCGGGCTCGCGTCGTAGAGGGCCGGCAGCGGGCGGACCGGGCGCAGGTTCGCGTACAGCCCGAGCCCCTTGCGCAGGCCGAGCAGGCCCTGCTCCGGCCGCGGCTTCGCCGGATCCGTCGTGTCCCACTTCGGCCCGCCGATCGCGGCGAGCAGCACGGCGTCGGCCCGCTGGCAGGCGGCGAGCGTCTCGTCGGTGAGGGCCGTGCCGTGGGCGTCGATCGAGGCACCGCCGAAGACGTGCTCCTCGAAGGAGAAGTCGCCGAGGCGGTTCAGCAGCTCGACGGTGGGCGCGGTGATCTCCGGGCCGATGCCGTCACCGGGCAGGAGTGCGATGGTCTTGGACAACGGGTCTCCTAGATGGCCATCAGAGAGCGGTCGTGACGGGGCCGGTGCGCTCGCGGTCGTGCTCGTAGGCGGCGATCGCGTCGTCCTGCTGGAGCGTGAGCGCGATGTCGTCGAGCCCGTTCAACAGGCGGTGGCGGATCTCCTGGTCGAGCTCGAACGGGTACGCCTTCCCGCCCGCGCGCACCTCGAGCGCGTCGAGGTCGACCTCGGCCTCGCCGGCGGCGGCGACCGCCTTGCAGGCGTCCTC
>DATHEP010000419.1:0-6880 GCA_035318525.1 Conexibacter sp. | reverse complement strand
GAAGTACAGCGCCGTGCGGATGCCCTCGGCGGTCAAGGGCAGACAGTGCCCGGCCGAGTCGCCGGCCATGAAGATCCCGTCGTCGGTCGCCGGACGCAGCTTGTGCGGGATCCAGTTGCCCTGGAATCTCACCGGGTCGCGGGACAGATCCTCCGCGAGGCGCACGGTCGGCTCCTTCACGTGGAAGCGCGGGTCGAACGAGCCGACGCCGACGCGCACCTCGCCGTCCGCCGGGAAGGACCAGCCGTAGCCGGCGGGCACGATCGAGCGGTCGATCCAGATCTCCAGGTCCGGGCCGGCGCCCTCCGGGTGGACCTCCAGGCCGCGCGACAGCAGCGCGTCCGGCGGCTGCACGTTCTCGCCGCGACCGAGGATCCGCCGCCAGCCGAGCCCGTCGACGATCAGCGGTGCGGTCAGGTCGCCGCGGTCGGTGTGGACCGTGTTCCCGGTGCGCCCTTCGACCTTCGCGATGTCGAACTCGGCATCGGAGCCCTGCTCGCGCAGCAGCTCGCACAGCGTGCGGTAGTCGAACGTCGAGAACGTGTAGGGCAGCTGATAGCGGACGGTGGTGTGCGGGTTATGCATCACCAACTCGTCGAACGTCTGCTGGTGCGAGCCCATCAGCCCGAGGTTCTCCAGCCAGGCCGTCGGGATGCCGCACGCCGAGGTCTGCCGCTCGCCGACCTCGTAGCGGTCGATCATCAGGACGCGGGCGCCGCTTCCCGCCAGCTCGCGGGCCACGGCGAGACCGGCGAAGGATGCACCGCAGATGAGGACGTCCGCGTCGCGCTCCAGGGGTGTGCGCTCCGCGCCGCGCTTGGTTGCACGCTTCGGCATGGGAAGGCGGATTGTACGGCGACGCCCCGATCCCCCGTGGAACCCCTACTCCGCTAACCTCTTTCGGCTTACTTCCTGCTCCCTACCGGTACCCCTATGTCAACCTCCACCGACGCCCAGCCTGACGCCAAGATCGTCGAAGGCTCTGACGGCCTGCTGCTCGAGATCGACGGCAAGATCGTCCCCAACTACGACGCCACGCTCCAGCCGTTCGAGGAGGGTGACGTCGTCACCGGCAATGTGGTCCGGATCGACAAGGACGAGGTCCTCGTCGACATCGGCTACAAGTCCGAGGGCGTCATCCCCGCGAACGAGCTCTCGATCCGCAAGTCGGTCGACCCGAAGGATGAGGTCGAGATGGGGGAGGAGGTCGACGCCCTCGTCCTCACGAAGGAGGACCAGGACGGCCGCCTGATCCTGTCGAAGAAGCGCGCCCGCTTCGAGAAGGCGTGGCGGCGCATCGAAGCGGCCGCCGAGTCGGGCGAGCCGGTCGACGGCAGCGTGATCGAGGTCGTCAAGGGCGGCCTGATCATCGACCTCGGGGTGCGCGGCTTCCTGCCCGCCTCGCTCGTCGACATCCGCCGCGTGCCGAACCTCGACGAGTACCTCGGCCAGACGATCGAGTGCAGAGTCATCGAGCTCAACCGCTCGCGCAACAACGTCGTCCTGTCGCGCCGTGCGGTGCTGGAGGAGCAGCGTAGGGAGGACCGCGAGCGGATCCTCGACCGCCTGCAGCCGGGCATGATCGTAGACGGCACGATCTCGAACATCGTCGACTTCGGCGCGTTCGTCGACCTCGACGGGATCGACGGCCTGATCCACATCTCGGAGCTGTCGTGGTCGCACGTGAACCACCCGAGCGAGATCCTCGCGATCGGCGACACCGTCAACGTGAAGGTGCTCGACATCGACAGGGACCGCCAGCGCATCTCCCTGGGTCTCAAGCAGACGCAGGAGGACCCGTGGCAGCGGGTCGTCGACACCTACAACGTCGGCGACGAACTGGAGGGCAAGGTCACGAAGGTCGTCACGTTCGGCGCGTTCGTCGAGATCCTCGACGGCGTCGAGGGCCTCGTGCACATCTCCGAGCTGGCACAGCACCACGTCGAGAACCCGCGCGAGATCATCCAGCCGGGCGACGAGGTGAAGGTCAAGATCCTCGAGATCGACTCCGAGCGCCGCCGCCTGTCGCTGTCGATCAAGCGCGTCGAGGGCCAGGTGCTGCCGCTGCGGCAGCTTGAGGAGGACGGCTCGGTTGCCGCGACCGAGGACGGCGCGGGCGCCGAGACGAGCCTCGACGACGTGCCGGAGCTCGGGCTCTCGGAGGACGTGTTCGCCGGCGGTGAGCAGACGGTCGCGCCGGAGAGCGAGGCCGTGACGCCTGACGCCCCGGCCGAGGAGCCTGCTGTGGCCGACGAGCCGATGGCGGCTGAGGAGCCTGCTGTCGAGGAGGCCGCGGAGGCGGTGCCTGCCACGGAGGAGGCTGCGCCGGAGGAGGCGCCTGCCGAGGAGGAGCCGGTGGCGGAGGCTGCGCCGGAGGAGGCGCCTGCCGAGGAGGAGCCGGCGGCTGAGGCTGCACCGGAGGAGGCGCCTGCCGAGGAGGAGCCGGTGGCCGAGGCTGCGCCCGCGGAGGCAGAGGCCGCCGCGGAGGAGCCGGCCGCGGAGGCCGCGCCCGCTGAGGACGAGGCGCCCGCCGAGGACCCGACGCCGCAGGCCTGATCGTCTGAGCGACGCGCGCGTCCCCTTCGTCGGACTGACCGGCGGCATCGCCGCCGGCAAGTCGACGGCGCTCGGGGCGCTCGCGCGGCTCGGCGCGGCGGTCATCTCGACCGACGCCGTCGTCCACGAGCTGTACGCCTCCGACGAGGTGCGCGAGCTCGTGGTCGCGCGCTGGGGCGAGGACGTCGCGCCGAACGGCGTCGTCGATCGTGCCGCGGTTGCGGCGCGGGCGTTCGCCTCGCCTGAGGAGCGCAGATGGCTGGAGGGCGTGGTGTGGCCGCGCGTCGGCGCGCGCATCGCTGCCTGGCGCGAGCAGGTGCTCGCGCAGGAGCCGCCGCCGCCTGCGGCGGCGATCGAGGTGCCGCTGCTGTTCGAGTCCGGCATGGACGCGGCGTTCGACGCGACGATCGCCGTCGTCGCTCCGGAGCGGGTGCGCGAGGAGCGCGCCGGGGGCCGGGGTCACGCGGCCGTCGCCGAGCGGACCTCGCGCCAGCTCTCGCAGGAGGACAAGGCCGCCCGTGCGACGTACGTCGTGCCGAACGACGGAAGCGTCGAGCAGCTCGAAGCGCGCCTGTCTGACGTTCTTGCAAAGCTGAGTCGATGAGTCCGCGCACCGCACAGGTGCAGGTCGCGCGCCGGCGCACGAGACGCATGCGCGCCGCGCGGCGTCGCCGCACGGCGCTCGGCCTGCTCGCGTTCGCGGCGATCGTCGCGCTCGGCGCGCTGCTGCTCCATCCGCTCTTCAGAACGGCCGTGCGGGACCTCGCGCTGCCGCTCAAGCACGAGGACGCGATCCGTGAGCAGGCGCGCGACAAGCAGCTCGACCCGTCGCTGATCGCCGGCGTCATCTATGCCGAGTCGAAGTTCAGCGACTCGACCTCGTCAGCCGGCGCGCTCGGGCTGATGCAGCTGCTGCCGTCGACCGCCCACTTCATCGCCGACAGATCCGGCGGCACGCGCTTCACGACGGAGGACCTGTCGACGCCCGAGATCAACATCGCGTACGGCAGCTGGTACCTGCGCTACCTGCTCGACCGCTACCAGGGCAACGAGCTGCTCGCGCTCGCGGCCTATAACGGCGGCATGGGCAATGTCGACAGATGGCTCGCCGACGCGCAGACGCGCGGACAGCGCCTGCGCGCCGCCGACATCCCGTTCCCCGAGACGCGCGCGTACGTCGAGCGCGTGCTCGAGGCCCGGCGCGACTACCGCGCGACGTACGCGGGCGAGCTGGGCCTCGAGTAGCCGGCGGCGTCGGCATCCGCTGGTGACCCGCTACTGCGGCTGCTGGATCGCCACCGGGTCCGGCGCGCCGAGCTGCGAGCCGTCAGGTGCCTCGTAGACGGCGCCGGGCTTGGCCCCGAGCACGAGCACGCGGATGCCGTCGGACCCGGGGAGGACCTTGCGGTCCGTGCCGGCGGCGACGCGCACCACGACATCGGGGTCGAGCGGGAAGCGCGAGCCCGCGATCTCGATCTCGCCGCCGCCTCTGAGCGTGACGAAGACCTCCTCCTGACCGTCTCTCGCGTGGTCGTGCGTGGGGTAGTGCTCGAAGTTCGCCGGCATGTCGATGATCGCCATCCCGAACGAGGTGACCTCGAGCTCCGCTCGCGCGCGCTTGAAAGCGCCGCCGTACGCGCCCTCCATCTCGTCGATGCGCTTGACCGTGTAGTCCGCCATTGAGCTGCCTCCACGTCGAGTGTGTGAGTGATCGCTCTAACATACAGACGGTATGTGAGGCATGCGTCGCTTGGGCTCCCAAGGTGGGGTCAAGCGACGCTCCGGTTGGTAGTGTGGCGTGGTGCGAATAGTGGCGATGGTTCCCAACCCGTCTCCCAACGCCCAGTATCGGGTGCTCCAGCCGATGGCTGAGCTGGCACGCCGCGGCCATGACGCCCAGTCGACGCAGTTAGGCAACCTGCGCGACGCACGCGCGCTGCTCGACTTCGACGTGCTGCTCGCATGGCGTATGCACGACGACGAGTTCCTCCGGATCGCCCGCATGGTCATTGACGCCGGCGTCCCGCTCGTGTGGGACAACGACGACGACCTGCGCTCCATCGACACGAAAGACCGCGCGAAGCAGAGACACTTCGGCGGGTACAGCGGCCATCGCATCTTCAGATCGATGGTGAGCCTGATGCGCTTGTCGCGCATCGTGACGACGCCCAGCCCGACGCTCGCAACCATCTACAGGGAGGCGAGCGGCGCCGACGTCCGCGTCATCGAGAACCACGTCGCCTCGGTGAGCGCGAGAGCTCCGCCCCGCTGGGGGCCGACGGCCTCCGGGCCGGTCACGATCGGCTGGGTCGCGAACCGCGAGCATCAGATGGACATCGAGCGGCTGCGCCTCGACGAGCCCTTCCAGCGGCTGCTCGACGAGGTGCCGGACGTCAAGGTCATCAGCGTCGGCTGTCGCCTCGGGCTCAAGGGAGACCGCTACACCCACGTGCGCGGGATGCTGTTCGAAGACCTGCCAGGCGTGATGCAGCAGTTCGACATCGGCATCGCGCCGATCGCCGACACGTCCTTCAACCAGGCTCGCTCCAACATCAAGGTCAAGGAGTACGCGGCGCTGGGGATCCCATGGCTGGCATCGCCGATAGGGCCATATGCGGTGCTCGGCGAGCGCCACGGCGGTCGGCTGGTGCCGGACGACCGCTGGTACGAGGCGCTGCGGGACCTCGCGGGGGACGCGCGGGCGCGCCGGAAGCTGGCACGGCGCGGCATCGAGTGGGCGAAGGCCGAGACGATCGGCGCCAACGCGCATCAGTGGGAGGCCGTGCTGGCGGAGGCTGTCGGCTCCGGCGCGTCTCACGCGCGTTCGCCACGCGCGTCGGCCGGTCGCCGCCGCTGACACCGGTCCGGGGAATGCCGGCCACTGGCCGGCCGCAATCGCCGCTACCCTCGGCGAGATGCGGAGATTCCAGCTCGACGCCACCTACGCCCCCACGGCCGACCAGCCGAAGGCGATCGCCTCGCTCGCCGAGGGGATCGAGGCCGGCGAGCGCGCGATGACGCTGCTCGGCGCGACCGGCACCGGCAAGACGATGACGATGGCGGCGACGATCGAGGCGGTCCAGCGACCGTCGCTGATCATCGCGCACAACAAGACGCTCGCCGCGCAGCTCTGCAACGAGTTCCGCACGTACTTCCCGACCAACGCGGTCGAGTACTTCGTCTCCTACTACGACTACTACCAGCCCGAGGCGTACGTTCCGAGCCGCGACCTCTACATCGAGAAGGACTCGGCGATCAACCAGGAGATCGAGCGCCTGCGCCACGCCGCCACCGCTGCGCTGCTGGGCCGGCGCGACGTGATCGTGGTCGCCTCCGTCTCCAGCATCTACGGCCTCGGCTCGCCCGAGACCTACGACCGCAACGTGCTGCTGCTCAGACGCGGCGAGATGGTCGACCGCGACGAGGTGCTGAAGAAGCTCGTCTCGATCCAGTACACGCGCAACGACATTCTGCAGCGCGGCACCTTTCGCGTGCGCGGCGAGACGCTCGAGGTCTTCCCGCAGTACGCCGAGTCGGCCTACCGCGCGACGCTGTTCGGCGACGAGGTCGAGGAGCTGCAGCACTTCGACCCGATGACCGGCGAGGTGCTGGAGGAGGAGCTGGAGCACGTCGCCGTCTGGCCCGCCTCGCACTACAACGTCGAGGAGGGCCACATCGAGAACGCGGTCGCGGAGATCGGCCGCGAGCTGAACGAGCGCTGCGCGCAGCTGGAGAGAGAGGGCAAGCTGCTCGAGTCCCACCGCCTGCGCCAGCGCACGCAGTACGACATGGAGATGCTGCGCGAGATGGGCTTCTGCTCGGGGATCGAGAACTACTCGAAGATCCTCGACGGGCGCAGAACGGGCGAGCGGCCCTACTGCCTGATCGACTACTTCCCCGACGACTTCGTGTGCTTTCTCGACGAGTCGCACCAGACCGTGCCGCAGATCGGCGGCATGTACGAGGGCGACCGCTCGCGCAAGCAGACGCTCGTCGACTACGGCTTCCGCCTGCCGAGCGCGCTCGACAACCGCCCGCAGAGATTCGACGAGTTCCTCTCGATCACGCCGCAGATGGTCTTCGTCTCAGCGACGCCGGGCGACTACGAGCGCACGCACGCCTCGCGTATCGTCGAGCAGATCGTGCGCCCGACCGGGGTCGTCGACCCCGAGGTCGACGTGCGTGAGACCAAAAACCAGATCGACGACCTGATGAATGAGATCAAGGGGCGCGCGGAGGTGGGCGAGCGCGCGCTCGTGACCACGCTGACGAAGAAGATGGCCGAGGACCTGACCGACTACCTGCTCGAGTACGGCTTCAAGGT
>DATHEP010000418.1:0-4993 GCA_035318525.1 Conexibacter sp. | reverse complement strand
GGTTGCTCACGCGGCGGCCGGAACGCCGGCCTCGAGGAACACCTTCTGGGCGGCGCCGGCGGCCGCGCCGTGGTCGACCTCGCGCCCGAGCTGGTGCAGCACCATCTCCAGGCCCGACAGCGAGGTGACGATGTCGAACGCGCCGAAGTAGCCGCAGTGCGCGATGCGGATGATCTTGCCGGCGAGCTGCGCCTGGCCGCCGTTGGCGGTGATGCCGTAGCTGTCACGCAGGATCTTCGGCACCTGCTTGCCGTCGATCGAGTCGGGCAGCGCGATCGCGGTGACGACGTTCGAGCGCTCGTCGGGGTCGCCGAACAGCTCGAGGCCGATCGCGGCGGCGCCGGCGCGGGTGGCGCGGGCGAGGATCTGGTGGCGTGCGAGCACGTCCTCCAGGCCCTCCTGCTCGATCATGTCGAGCGCGACGTCCAGGCCGAGGAACAGGCCGACGGCCGGCGTGAACGGGCTGTCGCCCTTGCGCTGGCTCTTGGCGGTCTTGTTCCAGTCGAAGTAGTAGCTGCCGCCGGGGGACTCCGCGGCGTAGTCGAGCGCGCGCTGGGAGACGGACGCGAAGCCGAGGCCGGGCGGGCACATCAGCGCCTTCTGCGAGCCGCCGACGACGACGTCGATCCCCCACTCGTCCTGGCGCAGCTCGGCCGCGCCGAGGCCGGAGACGGCGTCGACGGCGAGGATGGCGCCATGGCGCTGGGTGACCTCCGCGATCGCCTGCACGTCGTGGACGATCCCGGTCGAGGTCTCCGACAGCGTCGCGTAGACGACCTCGGTGCCGGCGTTCTCGTCGAGCAGACGGCCAATCTCCTGCGGGTCGAGGCGCTCACCCCACCCCGGCTCGTACTTGACGAGGTCGGCACCGTAGGCCTCGCACAGCTCGATCCAGCGCTCGCCGAACTTGCCGGCGGCGCACGCGAGCGCCTTCGTGCCGGGGCGCACGAGGTTCGAGACGGCCGACTCCATCGCGCCGGAGCCGCTGGCGGCGAACATCAGGACGGTGTTGTCGGTGCGGAAGACCTTCGGCAGGCGCTCCAGCACGCGGGCGTACAGCTCGACCCCGGCTGGAGCGCGGTGGTAGAGCACCGGCTCGGCCATCTTGGCGAGCACCTGCGGCGGCACGGGCGTCGGCCCGGCCGTCATCAGGATCTGCTTGATGAACGGGTTGATCGTCGTCATCGGCGGCGCGGGCTAGGTTAGCGATTGGCGGCGTGACGGGACGGCGGGCTGAGAGCGGTGCGGATCGGCGTGCCTGGCAAGGAAGCAGGGGTGAAGGAGTGCGAGAGCACTTCGAACCCCGATGACGCCGCCAGGCGCGCCGAGGCGTGCCGCTCTCAGCCCGCCGAGAAGTCGCCGTCGTCGATCCAGGACATCATCGCGCGCAGCTTTCTGCCCTCGACCTCGACCTGGTGACCGGCCTGCTCCTTGCGCATCCGGTCGAAGCTCTCCTGGCCCGCGCGCACCTCGGCGATCCACTCGCGCGCGAACTCGCCCGACTGGATCTCGCTCAGGATCTGCTTCATCGCCGCGCGCGACTCCGGCCCGATCACGCGTCTGCCGCGCGTGATGTCGCCGTACTCGGCCGTGTTCGAGATCGAGTAGCGCATCCCCGCGATGCCCTTCTCGTACATCAGGTCGACGATCAGCTTCAGCTCGTGCAGCACCTCGAAGTACGCCAGCCGTGGGTCGTAGCCGGCCTCGACGAGCGTCTCGTAGCCGGCGCGCACCAGCTCGGACGTGCCGCCGCAGAGAACCGCCTGCTCACCGAACAGGTCCGTCTCCGTCTCCTCGCGGAAGGACGTCTCGATCACGCCGCCGCGCGTGCAGCCGATGCCCTTCGCGTAGGCGAGCGCGAGCTGCTGCGCGTTGCCGGTCGCGTCCTGGTGAACGGCGATCAGGCCCGGCACGCCGCTGCCCTCCGTGTACTGGCGGCGCACGAGGTGGCCGGGGCCCTTCGGCGCGACGAGCGCGACGTCGACGTCGGCCGGCGGCTCGACCTCGCCGTAGTGGATCGAGAAGCCGTGCCCGAACAGCAGCAGGTTGCCGGAGGCGATCCCGTCGCGGATCTCGTTCCAGACGTCGCGGTGCTTCTCGTCCGGGACGAGCATCATCACGATGTCGCCGCGGCTCGCGGCCTCGACCGGCTCGAGCACCTCCAGCCCGGCGGCACGCGCCTTCTCAACGCTCTTGGAGCCCGACCGGAGGCCTACGACCACGCTCACGCCGGAGTCCTTGAGGTTCAGCGCATGGGCGTGGCCCTGCGAGCCGAATCCGATGATGGCGACGGTCTTGCCGTCGAGCAGCGTGAGGTCAGCGTCGTCGTCGTAGAACATGGCGCGGCAGGCTACCGGAACCAACCGGCTCAGCCTTCGCCGGCCGCGGCGCGACGACGCGCGATGGCCGAGGCGGCCTCGCCGGTCGCCGCCAGCAGCGCCGCGCAGTCCTCGACCAGCTCGTCGCGGGTGGCCGACACCTCGCCGTCGAGCCACGCGACGAACAGCTCGGCCATCCCGCCGGCGAGCATGATCGCGGTGACGTCGACGAGGTCCGCATCCGCGCCGGCGCCGTAGAAGGCGCGCGCCTGCTCGGCCATCAGGCGTGCGAACAGGCGCAGCCCGTCGCGCCGGCGGCGCACGAGCAGCTCGTGGCCCTGCGCCTCGCTGAAGGCGACGCGCGCCTTGCGCGGGTCTTCCACGAGCAGGTCGACGAACGCCCCGACGGCGGCGCGCGACTTCGCCTGCGCCTCGTCGGACGCCGCCGCGACGGCCGCCAGCACGCGCGCCGCGGCCTCCTCGGTGATCGCGTCGAACAGCGCGAGCAGCAGCGCGTCGCGGCTCTCGAACGACTCGTAGAAGTAGCGCGTGGTGAGGCGCGCGCGGGCGCACACGGCGCGCACGGTCGCGGCCTGCCAGCCACTCGTCCCGACCAGCTCCAGACCGGCGTCGAGCAGGCGCGCGCGGCGCTCGGCCTGGCGTTCCTCGGCCGTCGCGCCGCGGTAGACGCCGGTCGTGGGCATGGTGCGAGCTTGACAGACGCGACGGCTCTTCGGGAAACTGAGTACATGCGTAGTCAGATACAGCCGGATGACGGCTACTTCCCTCGCGGCAGATCGCTGCTGCGCGCAGCCCAGGAGGAGCGGCTCGTGGGCCTCTTCTACGGGCAGCGCGCGCTCACGATCGGCGCGCTGCACCCGGTCAACTACACCGGCACGAGCCAGGCGACGAGCGGGCGCTCGAAGCCGTTCCGCCGCCTCGCGCGCACCGCGAAGGACTTCGAGACGATCTTCCTCGGCACCCGCGCCGAGGCCGACAAGGTGCTCGCGAAGGTCCACAAGCTGCACGAGCGCGTGCGCGGCGAGCTGCCCGAGCAGGCCGGCCCCTACCCCGCCGGGACGCCCTACGCGGCGTTCGATCCCGAGCTGATGCTGTGGACGATGGCCGTGATCGCCGACTCGACCGAGTACTTCTACGAGTTGTTCGTGCGCCGGCTGGAGGGCTGGGAGCGCGAGTCGCTGTGGCAGGACTTCGTGCGCTTCGGCGAGCTGTTCGGAATGCCGCGCTCGGCCGCGCCCGCGACGTACCCGGAGTTCCGCGCCTGGTGGGACGAGACGCTCGCCGGGCCGGGGATGCACCTGACCGACGAGGCGCGCTACATGGGCCAGGCAGTCGCGTTCGCGATCCCGATGCCCGCGATCAACGAGGGCGCCAAGCGCATGCACGACCTGATCATGCTCGGCTCGCTGCCGCCGCGCGTGCGCGAGCTGTACGCGCTCTCGTGGAACGAGGCGCAGGCACGCGCGTTCGGCCTCGCGGTCGTCGGGATCCGCGGCATGCGACGAGTGGCGCCGCGTGCCCTGACGCACGGCTCGAACGTGCGGAGCTTCGAGCTGGTGCGCGCGACTGAGCAGAAGCGGCTCGATACGGGGCGCCAGACGCCGCAGCTGCCGCCGCTGGCGGTGCGTCGCGCCTCCGGGGACGCTCGCGAGTCGTCCGCTGCGGGCTAAGCGCTCGCGGCAGCGACGAGCGCGACGCCGGGGACGCTGAGCGCGCCGTCGCCGCCCGGCACAGCGAACGGCTCGACCGCGGCCGCGACGCGCTCGCGCAGGTCGGCCGTCTGTCGCTCGTCGAGCGTCGCGACGACATCGCCGAAGGGGCGCGAGAGGTCGGCCGTCATCGCCCAGAAGTCGTCGAGGTCGGCGTAGGAGAACGTGACCAGCAGCTCGTCGAGGACGACGTCCATGAAGCCGGCCTCGTCGAGCAGCCCGCGCAGCTCCGCCGCGTCGGCGAGGTCGAACATACCGGGTCCGCCCGTGTCGAAGCCGTCGACGAGGCCGGAGTCGACGAGCGCCTGGCGCGGGATCGCCCCGAACGGGACGCGCGCCGGGTCGACCCAGGTCGCGAGTGCGAGGCGGCCACCGGGGCGCAGCACGCGGCGCGTCTCGCGCAGGGCCGCCTCCCGGTCGAGCGCGAACATGTAGCCCCAGCGGCAGATCACGGCGTCGACGCTTGCCGCCGACAGGTCGATCCACTCCAGCTCCAGCTGACGGTGCTCGACGCCGTCGACGCCGCGCTCGGCCGCCCGCGCTCTCGCCGCCTCGACCATCGCCTCGGCGCCGTCGCTCGAGATCAGCGTCCCGCCGGGCTGGATCAGCTCGGCTGCGAGGAAGCCGACCTCCCCGAGTCCGGCCGCCAGCTCGAGCACGCGCTGGCCGGGCTGCGGCTCGATCGCCTCGACGAGCCAGCGCGAGACGGGCATCGTCGCGCGCTGAAAGCGGTCGTTGCGTGCGCGCCAGCCGGCGGCACCGCGCTCCCAGCGCTCGCGCACGGCAGCGCGCAGCTCGTCAGGGTCGGGCTCGGGCGTCGGCGGAGCGGCCATCCTGCTGCCCGGCGTCGAGATCGGCGAGGACGCGTTCGTCGGGGCCGGCGCGATCGTGCTGCGCGACGTGCCGGCGCGCACCGTCGTCGTGGGACAGCCGGCGCGCGTGCTG
>DATHEP010000417.1:0-2404 GCA_035318525.1 Conexibacter sp. | reverse complement strand
AAGATGCGCGCCTGCGGCTCGACTCTCATCAGCAGGTCGATCAGCACCGACTCCTCTTGCTGGAAGGAGGAGGCGAGCACGAGCCGCGGGTGGAAGCGCTCGACCATCCGTGCGATCACTTCTTCGGCAGGCAGCGTCTCGGCGCCGTCGGTGAGCTGATGGTCGGTCGGGGCGCTTGTGCTCATGGACCGTCAAAAATAGCAAATCCCGAGTGGATTTAGGCTTTTTCCTGCGGGGCGGTGATTCCCAGCAGCTCGGGAAGTCGGGCCATGTCGTCGAACGGCTTCGCGCCGGCCGCGGCCAGTGCCTCGGCGGGCGTGTCGACCGCATAGCCGAGCACCGTCATCCCGGCGGCAACCCCGGCCTGGACACCGGCGACGCTGTCCTCGACGACGGCCGTCGACGCCGGCTCGAAGCCCATCCGCGCGGCGGCGTGGAGGAAGAGGTCAGGCGCCGGCTTGCCGCGTGCGACGTCGTCGACGCTGAAGATCGCGTCGTTCGCGAAGCGGTCTAGCAGTCCGCCCGCGCGCAGCCCGCGGCGGATCCGCTCGTGGTCGCCGCTCGAGGCGACGCAACGCGGCATGCCGGCGGCGTCGAGCGCGTCGAGGGCGGCGGCGATCCCATCGATCGCCCGCAGCTCCGCGTCGAAAGCGGCGAACAGGGCGTCGCGGTAGCGCTCGCGCAGGTCGGGCCACGGCGGCGCGCCGCGGCGCGCCTCGATCACGGTCAGGCCGTGCGCCCACGAGCGGCCGCGCAAGTCGCGGTCGATCTCCTGCGGCGTCGTCGGCAGGCCCAGCTCGGTCAGCAGCTCGGCGAGGATCGGTCCGGCGAGCCGCTCACTGTCGACGAGCACGCCGTCGCAGTCGAAGATGACGGCGGCGGCGCTCAGCGGCCCAGGGTCGTTCAACGGCCCCACGGGTGGGGGTCGCCCCACGCCGCGGGCATCTCGTATTCGCGCGAGACGCCCTCCAGCAGGGCGGTGCGCGTCCAGCGGTCGACGCGCGGCGCGTTCTGCACCGGAGCGGGCGCCGTCTCGCGCATGAAGCGCTCGAGCGCGGCGACGACCGCGGCGGCCTCCTCGGGCGAGGCGGCCGGCGCGACGATCGTCAGCCTCGGGCGGCGGTTCACGGGCGAGAGGGTAGCGGGGGCGGGGTTTTGGACGCATTCCCGGACGGCTACCGCTTCGTCGAGGTGCGGATCTGCCGTCGTGGCGGGCAGCGTCGACACTTGGCTTCACGCCCGGGCCGCAAGACCGACGATCTCATCGCCGAGCGCGGCTGAGCAGTTCCTGGGCGGGCGCGTCTTCAGAACTGGAGGGGGCGGAGTCGGCGCCGGAAGAAACCAACCATACGAACCCGTCAACTCCCCACGGAGGCACACATGAGTCACGCTTTCCCATCGTCGCGGATGCGAGCCATCGTCGCGGCCGCGGTCGTTGCAGTCGCCTGCTGCGCAAGCGCAACGACGTTCACATCCTCTGCCTCGGCGACAACCTACCCGGCGGACTGCGCGGAGGGCTACCTCTGCTTGTACGAAGACGCGAACTGGAAGGGCAAGATCTTCGAGACCAGGCAGTCCTCGCTCGGCTGGTTCTCCTACCCGCCCATGAATCGCGTGTCGTCATGGGCCAACCGGACGTGGAGCCACTACTTCGCGGACGACCGCCTCGTCTCGAGGCTCGCGTTCCTCTACCGGCCGATTTGGCAGATGTGGCCCCGGAGCAGCGACCAGTGGGTAGGAGCCGAAAGCAACGATCGCGTTGACCGCATTACGCGGTCGACTCCCATCGGCTAAGGCGCGGTCGAGTGCCGCGCACGTCCCTGCTGAAAGCAGGCCGCTGAGAACAGGTGAGTGGACGTTGGCCGCGCGAACGGAACGCCGTTGGCGCGGCCAACGACGCCGTCGCAACGTACGACGCGAGGGACACCCGCGACCTGGTCACCGCCAACGGCCGCAGCGGGTATTCACCTTGCTCGGCGCGATCCGCGCGTGCGCCCGGAGAGCGCCGGGGACGCAGTCAGGCGGCGGCCCGAGACGCCGTCACACGGCGCACTCGCCCTCGCCGCGGATGACCTCGAACGGCACGTTCTTGTTCCAGTCGATGAACAGGTTCATGTTCTCGAGGTTGAACTCGGCGGGCATCGTGAGGTCCTTCACGCGCTCCTCGAAGGCGGCGGTGCCGACGCGCTCGGCGAACGCGTTGAACTCCTCGCCGTCCTCGCGGTCGCTCTCGTAGAAGCGGATCCACCGTTCGACGGCCTCGGGCACGCGCTTGGACGGGATGCGTGCCTTGAGGCGTGCGCCGTAGCCGACGGTACCGCCCTCGTAGGTGCCGCCGATGTGCGGGATCGAGGCGGGGATCGTCTTGTCGCCGACTCTGATCGAGGCGCCGTAGAAGCCGATG
>DATHEP010000416.1:0-8698 GCA_035318525.1 Conexibacter sp. | reverse complement strand
GCCCGCGCAGCACTGGGTCGGTGAGGAGACGGGCGCCGCCGACCTCGAGCAGGACGGTTGCGTGGCCCAGCCAGGTGATGCGCCGCATGGGCTCAGCGTGTCAGATGACCGGGCGCGCGCCTAATCGCGTCGTGGCGATTCAGGCGGCGGCCGCGTCGGCGAGCGGGAACGTCACGCCCGTGAGCTGCTCGGAGACCGTCCACAGGCGCGCGGCGACCTCGAGGTCGCGCGCGTTGGCGCGCGGGCGCACGACCTTCGGAGCGCCGCGGAACTGGCCCGGGCCGCTCGGACCGACGTACGAGCCGCCGGGCAGGTCGGGCATGGTCGCCGCATACAGCGTCGGCAGCGCGCCGGCTGCGGCGCTCTGCGCGAGGAAGCGGTTCGCGAAGCGCGTCGCGCCGCCGCCGACCGCGTTCTGCGCCATCGCCGGTCCGGCGAACTGGAGGTTCGTGTCGGCGTAGCCGGGGTGCGCGCCCATTGAGCGCAACGAGGAGCCCGCGGCCGCCAGTCGGCGCTGCAGCTCCAGCACGAACAGCAGGTTCGCGAGCTTCGACTGGTTGTAGGCGGTCCAGGGTCCGTAGCGGCGCTCGCTCTGCAGGTCGTCGAAGCGGATGCGACCGAGTCTGTGCGCGTTGCTCGACAAGGTCACGACACGGTCGCGCACGCGCTCCAGCAGCAGACCGGTGAGCGCGAAGTGGCCGAGGTGGTTGGTGCCGATCTGCGTCTCGAAGCCGTCGGCGGTCTTCCCGCGCGGCGGTGCCATCACGCCCGCGTTGTTGATCAGCAGGTCGAGCGGCTCGTCGACTCCGGCGGCGAACGCGCGGACCGACTCGAGGCTCGCCAGGTCCAGCTCGCGCACCTCCACGTCGCCGTGCATCGCGGCGGCGACCGCGTCGCCCTTCGCGCGGTCGCGGCAGGCCAGCAGCACGCGCGCGCCCTTGGCCGCGAGCGCCCGTACCGTCTCGGCGCCGAGACCGCTGTTGCCGCCCGTCACGATCGCCGTGCGCCCGCCCTGATCGGGCATATCCGCGAGTCCCCAGCCGCTCATGCCGGCGATCCTACGCCCCGCCGGCTGGGCGGGGCGCAGGTCGCCAGGTCGCTCCCGTCAGTCGTGCCAGGGCGGTGGGGGCGGTCCGCCGGGGCCACCCCGGAGCTCGAAGCCCGGGCCGCCGCCCGGGCCCTCGAAGCGATGGTGGAAGCGCGGTCCGCCCGGCCTGTGGCCCTTGCCGGCCACCAGCTCGTCGACGTGCTCCCGCAGCCGTCTGAGCAGCTCGTCCCGCTGCGCGTCGCTCAGGTCGCCATCGGCGACGGCTCTGTCGAGGTCCGCCTCGGCGGCGTCGACGATCGCCTGCTCGAGCCCGTCGACCGACTTGCCCTCGGCTCTCGCGATCTGCGCCAGCGAGCGGCCGTTCATCAGCCGTCTGCCCAGCTCGGCTCTCGTCAGGCCGAGGTAGTCGGCGGCCGCGTCGAGCCCGGGCCCGATCGGTCCGTGGAACATGACGTCCGGCGGGCCGAAGCCCGGGCCGCCCGGCCCGCCGAGCGGAAGGCCGTGCTGTCTGATCGCTTGCTTCATGCGGTCGGCCTGCTGCTGCGTCAGCCTGCCGGCTCTGACGGCGTCGTCGAGCTGGTCGCCGAAGGCGCCCTCGAGGGCCGATCTGAGCTCCTCAGGCGACACGTCCAGCCGCTGGGCGGCGTCGCTCAGGAGCTCGTCCCGAGGGTCGTTCGCACTCGTCGCGGCGTACGCGACCCCGCCGCCGAGGGCGGCGAGCGCGGCGGTTGCGGCGATCGCGATGGTGCGCTTGCGTCTGCGGTTCACGGTGTCCTGCTCCTCTGTAGCCGACGGAAGGACACCGCCATGGCACCAGGCGGCGCTGAGAACGAGCTAAGAATCGCGCGGCGCGAGGTCCGCGAGGCGCCAGGCGAACAGGACGGCGGCGACGGCGGTGGCGAGGTTGAGGCTCGAGACGCCGGCGCGCATCGGCAGCCGCAGCCGTGCATCGGCGCGCGCGAGCAGCGCGTCGCTGACGCCGTCGCGCTCAGTGCCGAAGGCGAGCACGCCGTCGGGCGGCAGGCGCGCCGGGTCGAGCAGCTCGCCGTCCGGGTCGAGCGCGAGCAGCGGCCGCTCGCCGGTGTCGGTGGTGAACGACTCGTCGCGCCCGACCGGCAGCGCGTAGTGCAGGCCCGTCGAGCCGCGGATCGCGGACGCGTCCCATGGGTCGTGCGTACCGGTCGTGACGACGCCGCCGGCGCCGGCGCCCGCCGCGGCGCGCACGACCGCGCCGATGTTGCCGAGGTCGCGTGGGTCCTCCAGCAGCACGATCGCGCCCGTGTCGCGGTCGCGACGCAGGCGGTCGCCGTCGAACGGCGGTCGCGCCGCCAGCGAGAGCACCTGCGTGTGCGGCACGCGCGGCGCGAGCCGGCTCAGCAGCTCAGGCGGGACCTGCTCGACCGCGACGGCGCCGAGGCGCCCATGCAGGTCGGGCGCGAGGTCCTCCGCGATCTGCGCGATCGCCGCCGGGTCGGCGGCGACGACGAGCTCGACGGCGGCGCCGAAGCGCAGCGCGTGCTTGAGCGCGTGGAAGCCTTCGAGCACGGCCATGGCCTTGTCCTTGCGCGCTCGCACGAAGCGGTCGACGAGTGCGTGGTGGCGCGTGGCGGTCACGGCCGGTCGGTGCGCGGCAGCGCGGCGATCGTGGCGTCGCGGCTGACGGCGTGGACCTCGTCCGGCACCGTCTCCAGCCGCACCTTGCGGATGAAGCCGAGCTCGCTGCCAAGCGGCTTGAAGAAGTCGTCGTAGTGCGTCGGCACGACGACGCGCGGGTCGAGCCGCGCCAGCACGCGCTCCCAGTAGCGGGGCGTGACGGCGCGCCCGGCGACGCCGGCGAGGAACACGTCGACGTCCTGCGCTCTGAGCGCCTCGTCGACGAGGTTCGCGCTGCCCTGGTGGTAGAGGGAGATGCCGGCGACCTCGATGCGGATGCCCCACACCTGCCCGCAGCGGTAGGCGCCCGGCGTGAGGCCATGGAGGTGATCGCACGTCAGCTCGCCGTCGAACGGGACGCGCCGGCCGAGGATCAGCTTCGAGTGCGCGCTCGGCGTGAAGGAGACGACGAACGGCCCAAGCTCGTAGCGGCGGTACGGCTCGACCTCGACCGCCAGCCCGCCGAGCCCGTGCAGGCGCATCAGTCTCACGAGCGACTCCGAGCCGTACGCGGGCGCGTGGAAGCGCTGCGCGATCGCCGGCGCGTCGAGCGCGTGGTCGAAGTGCGTGTGGCCGACGAGCACGCCTGCCACGTCGCCGATCCCGCTCCCGCCCGCGTAGCGCTCGATCAGCGCCGGGTCGGGCAGCGCGCGGCGGCGCAGCAGCAGGCTGCGCAGCGGGACGCGCGAGACATAGGGGTCGATGAACAACGACACGCCCTCGTACGTCATGCGGTAGCCAGAGACGCCGAGCCACTCGAGCTCCAGGCCGCGCGGCAGCGCGAGCGGGACGGCCTCGAGGCCGCGCAGTGCGTCGGCGTCGTCGCGCGAGGCGGGCATGGTGGGCCGACCGTACCGGAGGGCAGGGTGGCGGGCTGCGGATGGGTGCGTCGTCAACAGGGCCGTACGTCCGTCCGCGCGCCCTCGGCTGCGTCACGCGCGCGTCGGCAAACCTGTGCAATAGCTCACGGTCGTGCGAAGTCGCCGTCGCCGATCCGCGCAGCCGGGAACGGTGGCAGTCCACAGCGCGAACACGGAGGTTTGACATGCCACGTCGATCACGGATGATCGCGGGCGCGCTCAGCGCAGCGCTCGCATGCGGTGCCGGGGTGGCGCCGGGCGCCCTCGCGGCGCAGCAGGGGACGGGCGCGCCCAGCGCGCAGGCGGCCGGTCTGCTCGACGGTCTCGACGACGCGCTCGGCGGGTTGCTCGGCGGCGGCCAGCAGCAGCAGTTGCAGGGCGTGACGGGCGCGCTCGGCGGTGGGCAGGCGCCCACCGGCGCGCTGCTCGCTCCGGTGCGCGACCTGCTCTACGACGTCGCTGACACGCCGAGCCTGCCGGCCGGGACGGCGCACCTGATTCGCCAGGTCGCCGACCTGCTGGCGTCCGCGCCGGACGGTCAGCCGCTCGACCCCGGCCTGCTGGCGCCGGTCGAGACGCTGCTGCGCGACCTTGCGGCCACGCCGGACGTTCCGCCCGCGACGGCGGACCTGCTGACCGAGCTGGCCGACTTGATCGGCGGCGCGGGCGGTGGCGGGACGCCGGGCCTGCCGGTCGAGGCGCTCTCCGTGGTGCCGCAGACGATCGACGAGCTCGACCAGCTCATCACGTCGCTCGAGGACGGCGCGCAGCCGACCGGCACGCTGCTCGCGCCGGTCGCGGACCTGCTCAACCAGGCGGCGGACGCGGAGGGCCTCTCGGGCCCGGTGGCGGGTCTGCTGAGAGAGCTCGCGAACCTGATCCGCGGCACGACCGGCGAGCTCGACCCGCTGCTGGCGGGTCAGGTGGAGCGAGTGTTGAGCACGATCGCCAACACGCCCGGCCTGACGACCGAGCAGCGCTCCGTGATCGAGCGCACGGCGACGCTGATCGGCCAGGGCGGTGCGAGCAGCGCGTCGCGGCGGGCGGTCGTGGCCACCAAGCGCGACCGCGCCGTCATCAAGCGGGTGCGCGTCAACAGAGCGCGCACGCGCATCGTCGTGCGGATCGCCTGTCCGAGACGCGCGCCGGCGACGTGCGCCACGCGCGTGACCGCGCGGCTCGCCGGCCGCAAGGCGGCGAACCCCAAGCGGGTCCGCATCGCCGCGGGACGCAGCAAGGTCGTGCGCCTGCGCATGGTCAGAGCCGCGCGCGCCGCTGGCGCGAGACAGGGCGGGCGCCTGCGCGTGAGGGTCGTGACGACGCTCGGCACGCGCAGATTCGCGGACGCGAAGGCGGTGCAGGTCAAGCCCCGCGGCCGCTGAACAGGAGGACGATGGCTGGTGTCGCATACCCCTAGCGGGTATGCGACACTGGGCCGATGGGAACGATCAAGCGAACGGCCGCCGCCGGTGGAGCGGTGGTCGCGGCCGCAGCTCTGTGGTGGCGACGCAACCCGTCGGCCTGTCCGTACAACCAGCGCTTCTGGGTCGAGGCGCCGCATCCGCTGATCACGCGTCCGCGCCTGCGCGAGCAGCTCGCGGCGGCGCCCGGTCAGCGGTTGCTGGAGGTCGGGCCCGGAACCGGCTACTACGCGCTCGACGTCGCCGGCTGGATCGCGCCGGGCGGGCAGCTCGACGTCTTCGACCTCCAGCAGGAGATGCTCGACCACACGATGCGCCGCGCGCGCGAGCGCGGGATCGAGAGCGTCGTGCCGACGCAGGGCGACGCGCGTTCGCTTCCATACGAGGATGCGACGTTCGACGCCGCCTACCTCGTGACGGTGCTCGGCGAGATCCCCGACCAGGAGGCGGCGCTGCGGGAGCTCGCGCGGGTCGTCAAGCCGGGCGGGCGCGTCGTCGTCGGCGAGCTGTTCGGCGACCCGCACTGGGTGAGCCCCGCGAAGCTGCAAGCGCGCGCCGAGCGCGCCGGGCTGCGCTTCGAGCGCCGCATCGGCAGCCCGCTCGGCTACTTCGCGCGCTTCGCACCGGCCTGAGCGCGCGGCAGCGCGCCTCAAGCGCGCACGACGGACTGCCGACAAGCGTCGTATGCGCAAGCTCTCCCTCGCTCTGCTGGCGGCCGCCGCCCTGATCGTCGCCACCGCCGCGTCGGCCTCGGCCAACACCTACTGCGTCGCGCCCAAGACGGGCTGCGGCGTCACGAACGACTTCGGCACGATCGCCTCGGCGCTCGCGATCGCAGGCGCCGCGCCGGGCGCGGACACGATCCTGCTCGGTGAGACCACGTACAGCGAGGACGGGCTGAGATACAACGGGGCCGACCCTGTGACGCTCGTCGGCGTAGGTCGTGACCAGACCACGATCCAGCGTGCGACGCCGCTCGACGGCTCTACGACGCTCTCCGGTACGGGCTCGCTGAACCTCAGATCGCTGCGCGTGCGGCTGCTCGCGTCGAACGACGCGCGGCCGTTCAACACCCAGGGCACGCTGTTCGAGGACCTGCGCGTCGACGCGGCGCCGGGCGTCACTTCGCCGCAGGGCCCGTACCTCAACGCCGACGGTGCGCTCCTGCGCGACAGCGAGATCGAGCTGCCGCTCGGCGGCCAGTGCCTGGTGCTCACCGCCCCTGAGAGAGCGTTCGTGCACGTCGAGGACGTGCAGATCGACGGCTGCAGCACCGCCGTCCGCAGTGCGGGTGGCGGGAGCGCCCTGCTCGCGCGCCTCCACGTCGAGTCGAACTACGGGATCGACGCCGGCGCCGGCGTCCTGATGCTCGACGACTCGCTGCTTCTGATCAGCGGCGGGGGAGTCGGCGTGGGCCTCACCCAGGGCTCCTCCAGACAGACGCAGGTCCTGGTCCGCCAGAGCACGATCGTTGGCAGAGGCGGCGGGGTCGGGCTTTCCAACTTCAACCACGTCTCGCCGACGATCTCGCACCTCACGGCGTTCGACACGATCGTGCGCGGCTTCGGCCAGAGCGTGGTGCGCGACGCGGGAGCCGGGAGCACGGCGAACATGCTGCTCGACTACGTCTCCTACGACACAGACACGGTGGCGTCGACCGGGACGGGCTCGATCGCCAGATCGAACGACTACGACGACCCGGACCCGAGATTCCTCGATCCCGCTGGCGGCGACTACCGCCTCGCGGCGGACTCGCCGCTCGTCGACCTGGACGACATCCCGCTGTTCGACGACGCGCCGTACGCCGAGCCGCTGACCGACTTCGACGGCACGGTGCGGATCGTCAACGGCAGACGCGACCTGGGCGCCTACGAGCGGGCGCTCGCCCCGGTCGCCACGACCGGCGACGCGAGCGCGATCGGCCTCGACTCCGCCACTGTTGGCGCGCTGCTCGACGGCGGCGGCGCGCTCGGCACGTGGCAGGTGCTCTACGGCCCGACGGCGACGTACGGCTCGGCGACCGCGCCGCAGGCGTTGCCCGCCGCGCTCGGCCCGCAGGCCGTGACTTCCGCGCTCGCGGGGCTGTCCGCCGGCACCGAGCATCACTACGCCGTCCAGCTCCTGACGGCGATGGGCACGGCGACGGGCGCAGATCGCACGTTCACGACGGGCAGCGCCTCCTCGCCACCTGGCCCTCCCGGCCCAGGCGGCCCCGGGGGGCCAGGCCCGGCGGTCGATCCGGCGAGACTGGCGAGACTGACGCTCACGCCGGCGGCGTTCGCGGCCGCGGGCAGAGGGCCGGCGCTGGCGCCGGTGAGACCGGGAAGAGCGGTCCCGCGGCCGGCGCCCGCAGTCGGCGCGCGCCTCGGCTTCGCGCTCTCGGCCGACGCGACCGTCACGCTCGTGGTCAACCGCCTCGTCCCGGGCGTCCGCGTCAGAGGACGCTGCCTTCCGCCGCGCAGAGGGCGGACGGGCAGACGCTGCACGCGCGAGCTGCCGGTCGGCAGAGCGATCAGACTCGCCGCGAGACAGGGCGCTACGTCCCTGCGCTTCAGCGGCCGCATCGGCGGCAGACGGCTCGCGCCCGGCCGCTACGTGCTGATCGCGCAGCCGGCGGGCGGCGACGCGAAGCGAGTGAGATTCCGCATCCTGAGACCGCGCTGAGCGCGGCGCCCCGCCGGCCGTCGCGGCGTGCCGTCAGGGGCTGTCCGTGAGCAGCTGGTCGGCGGGCGCGAAGTCGTCGCGCAGCGGCTCCGCGTCGCCGGCGAAGCGGACGACCTCGACGCGCCGGTAGGTGGTCCCGCCCTCCGCGTCGGACGCGGCCCCGGCGGGCAGGCGCCGGTCCGACGCGAGCAGCAGCCCGTTGCCGCCGAAGGGGCGCAGGTCGGCGCCCGGGAGCGTGATGAGGCGGACGTCGGCGAAGACGTCGAGCAGCGTCGCCGCCTCCGCGCGCAGCAGCTCGAGCGGCTGGAAGTCGATCACGTTGAGCGCGTAGAGGCCGCCCGGGCGCAGGACCCGCCGCACCTCCTCGGCCCACTCCGTCGTCGCGAGATGCCATGGCACGGCGTACGTGCCGAACGCGTCGCCGACGATGACGTCTGCGGAGTCGGTGGGCTGCTCGCGCAGCGTCATGCGAGCGTCACCGACGACGACCTCGAGGTCGGGCGAGTCACGCAGGTCGAGGCGCTCGCGCACAAGCTCCACGAGGTCGCCGTCGACCTCCAGCACGCGCGCCCGGGAGTCGGGTCGCGTGGCGGCGAGCCAGCGCGGGAGCGTGAAGCCGCCGCCGCCCACGAACACGACGTCGAGCGGCGCCCGCGCCTGCGCGGTCGCGTCGATCGCGTCGGCGATCCACTGCGTGTAGGGGAACTCGAGGTGCGTCGGGTCGTCGAGGTCGATGTAGGAGTGGCGCAAGTCGTCGAGCAGGAGCGTCCGCCCGCTCGGCCGCGCGGGGTCGACGTCGACGCGGGCGCAGTGGTAGTCGGTCTCGCGGTCGCACGGCGTCTCGACTGCGAGCGTGAGCCCACTGAGCGCGATCGTTCCGAGGACCGCGCCGGCGGCGGCCGCGCCGGCGAGGCGTCTGGCGCGCACGCCGAGCAGCACGCCGGCGAGCGCGAGCGCGACGCCGATGCCGAGCACCGCGGCGGTGACCGGCACGAGTGGCACGAGCACGAAGCCGGTGCCGAAGGTCCCCACGAGCGCGCCGGCCGTCGCCC
>DATHEP010000415.1:0-3856 GCA_035318525.1 Conexibacter sp. | reverse complement strand
GGGTCGCCGGCGTAGTTCGGGTTGCGCACGAGCACCGCGCGCGGGCTGCCGCCCCACGACTCGAGCATGAACTGACCGGCCGAGACGGGCGCGTTGAAGAACGACTTGCCCTGCGCGAGGCCCTCCTTCGGGAAGATCGTCGTCTCCGGCTCCGAGAGCACCATCTGCAGCGACGGATAGGGGCGGTTGAGGTGCATGACGACCTTCGTCGGCGTCGGCGCCTCGACGCGCTCGATCGGGTCGACGAAGCCGATGTAGACGTTCGATCTGTCGCTCTTGGCGCGCTCGATCGTCGCCTTCACGTCCTCGGACGTGAGCGGCGTCCCGTCGGAGAATCTGAGGCCCTCTCTCAGCTCGAAGGTCCACGTCAGGCCGTCGTCGGAGACGACGCCGTCGCCGTCGGCCAGCTGCGGCCGCACCTGGCGGTCGGCGCCGAGCTCGTAGAGGTTGCCGCCGAGCAGATGGACGACGCCCTCCGAGTAGCCGTCGGCGGCGAGGTCGGGGTCGAGCGTGAGGATCTTCTGCGCCGAGCCGACCGTCAGCTCCTGCGGGACCTCCGCCGACCCGCTGCCGCCGGACGCGGCGGTCGTGCCGGACGACGAGTCGTCGCCGCCGCACGCGGCGAGGACGGCGGCGACAGCGAGTGCGGCGAGTGCGAGCAGAACGCGCGCGGTCAGGCGCCGGGGGGGACGGCTCTCGTTCATGACGCTCTCCAGATGGGATCGTTGTGCCGGCGCCGGGAGCGTGCGGCGCACGCCCCCGAGGGCCGGGCTACAGACAGGACTTCCTCCGCGATCCACCCTAGGCTCACCGCTCCTGCGCAGGTAGACCGGGATCGCTTCATCAGCTCAAAGCGCCGCCTTGGCATCGCGCTCGTCCTCCACGGGACCGTCCGCGAGCGCGCGCTCGCGCGCCTCGAACAGCGGCGCGAGCAGCGCCCCGACGCGCTCGCGCGGGAACCCGGGCACGCGCCGCCCCTCGTAGCCGACCATCTCCTCGTTGGCGACGACCGCGTTGAGGACCGCCTCCTCGGTCGCCTGCGCGACCGCCTGGTTGAGCGGGTCCTGGTAGCCCCACGGGATGAAGCGCAGCTCGTCGTAGCGGCGCGGCGCGGTGCTGCGCAGCGCGTCGTCCTCTTGCGTGATCGCGCCGGGGTTGGCGACCGAGCAGGCGAGGAACAGGTCGCCCGAGAAGTGGTCCCCGCTGGAGCCGGTGCGCGAGAGGCCGACGGTGACGCGGCGCGCGAGCGCGCGGCACTGGTCGGGCAGCAGCGGCGCATCGGTCGCGACGATCACGAGCACCGAGCCGGCGGCCGGCATCGCGAAGAAGCGCTCGACCGGGTTGTCACCGGCGAGCGCGCGCCCGAGCGGGACGCCGGCGATCGTGAGCTCGCGGCGCGCGCCGAAGTTCGCCTGCACCGCGACGCCGACCGTGTAGTCGTCGCCGGCATAGGAGATCGTGCGCGAGGCGCTGCCGAAGCCGCCCTTGAAGCCGTAGCAGACCATCCCCGTGCCGCCGCCGACCGAGCCCTCCTCGAGCGGCCCGGAGGTGGCCTGCTCGAAGGCCGCGACGGCGTGCTCCTCGGTCAGGTGGCCGCCGTTGATGTCGTGGACGTAGCCGTCCCACGTCTCGGCCACTACGGGCAGCAGCCAGCCGTCGGCGATCGCCGGATGGCGCTCGGCGGTCCAGCGGACGATCGCGTTGTGCGCGGTGCCGATCGCGTGCGTGCTCGTGAGCGCGATCGGCCCGGAGAACGTGCCGGACTCCTGCACCCAGTGCACGCCCGTCATCTCGCCCTGCCCGTTCTGCGAGTGGAAGCCGGCCACGCACGGGTCGGCCGGGTTCGCGCGGCCGCGCGGATGGATCGCGGTGACGCCGGTGCGCACGCCCTCCCCCTCGATCAGCGTGAGGTGGCCGACCTCGACGCCGGGCACGCCGGTGATCGCGTTCCACGGACCGGGCGTGCCCTCGAACGGGATCCCGAGCGCTCGCGCGCGCGGCTTGCCGGCCGGGGTCGAGCGGTGCGCGTCGGTCATCTGCTGGTCCTCCTCCCGCGACGCGCCGCGGCGGCCGCGTTCGCATTCTTCAAGTTGAGTTTGAAGAATAGCTTGCCCACTGTCAACCGTTCTGACACGCCAAACAGCGCCTTCGTCAAACGGGCTTTGTATATTTGCGCGACGATGGCTCGCCGCAAGGACCAGGACGCCCGCCGCGAGCAGCTGCGTGCTGCCGCGCTGCGGACGCTGGCCGAGCACGGTGTGGCGGGGACGCGGTTGAAGGACATCGCAACAGAGGCGGGGGTGACGTCGGCGACCGTCCTCTATTACTACCCGGCCGTCGAGGACCTCGTGCTCGAAGTCCTGCGCCAGGCGATGGCGCGCTTCTACGAGCGCCGCCGCCAGGCCGTCGAGGGGATCCCCGACGCACGCGAGCGGCTGGTGGCGACGATCCGCGCCGGGCTGCCCTACGGCCGCGACGACACGCTCGCACGGCTCGCGTGGGAGACGCTCCCGTTCGAGCTGCGCAACGAGACGGTCGCCGCGTTCGACCGCGTCTACGTCGAGCGGCAGACCGACCTCTACGTCACCGTCCTGGAGATTGGCGTCGCGCAGGGCCACTTCCGGCTCGACGGCGCCGACGCGCGCACGGTCGCGACGAACCTGCTCGCGCTCGAGGACCACCACGGCCTGCGCGTGCTGCTCGGCTGGGTCGCCGCGCCCGAGGACGCGCTCGCGCCGATCGTCGCCTACGCCTCGCTTGCGACCGGCTGCGCGCTGCCGCTCGCGGCGACCGCCTCAGCGGAGGCGGCGCTGAGCCTCGCCCAGGACATCCCCGAGGATTGAGGCGATCTCGTCGAACTGCGCCTGCCCGGCGATCAGCGGCGGCGAGAGCTGCAGCACCGGGTCGCCGCGGTCGTCCGCGCGGCAAATCAGGCCGGCCTCCAGCAGGCGGCGGCTGAGGAAGCCGCGCAGCAGCGAGTCCTGCTCCTCGGGGCTGAAGCCGGTGCGCGTGTCACGGTCCTTGACGAGCTCGATCGCCCAGAAGTAGCCGGCGCCGCGCACGTCGCCGACGATCTCCAGCTCGAGCAGCTGCTCGAGCGTCGCGCGGAACGCCCCCTCCTGCTCGCGCACGCGCTCAACGAGCCGCTCGCGGCGCATGATCGCGAGGTTCGCGAGCGCAATCGCCGCCTGCACGGGATGGCCGCCGAACGTGAGGCCGTGGCTGAACATCGCGTCCGGCTTCAGGAAAGGCTCGGCCACGTGCTCCGCGGCGATCACGGCGCCGATCGCGCCGTAGGCGGACGAGAGCCCCTTCGCGCAGGTGATTAGGTCGGGCCGGACGTCGTAGCGCTCGGAGCCGAACCACGCGCCGACGCGGCCGAAGGCGCTGATCACCTCGTCGGCGCACAGCAGGATCCCGTGGCGGTCGCACAGCACGCGCACGCCGGCGAAGTAGCCGGCCGGCGGCGTGAACGCCCTGCCCGCGTTCTGCACCGGCTCGAGGATCACCATCGCGATCGTCTCCGGCCCCTCTTGCTCGATCGTGCGCTCCAGCTCGTCGAGCAGGAACGCCGTGAACGCCTCCTCGCTCTCGCCGGGCGGACGGTGGAAGCGGCCCGTGTGGCTGAGCCGCGCGACGCTCGGCACGAGCGGCTCGAACGGCGTGCGCAGCGACGCCACGCCGTTGATCGAGAGCGCGCCCATCGTCGTGCCGTGGTAGGCGACGTGGCGCGAGATCGCCTTCCACCGGCGCTCGCCGGTGAGCTTCGCCGCCTGCTCGGCTTCGAATTCGACACGCACGTGGGGCGCGCCCGGGTCTGCCGGGATCCGCGCCAGCGCGGTGCGGTGCTCGCCCC
>DATHEP010000414.1:0-3488 GCA_035318525.1 Conexibacter sp. | reverse complement strand
TGCCAAACGGGCGGGAAGATGCGCATCGCCTCCTGGAAGCAGGCGGTCGTCCACGGCAGCCGCTCGGCGTCCTCGTAGGTCGGCACGCGCCCGCCGAGCACGTCGTCGACCTCGGCCTCCATCTGCTCGCGCGCCTGCGGGCTCTGCGACAGCAGGTAGTACATCCAGGCGAGGCCGTGGGCGGTCGTCTCATGGCCGGCGGCGACGAACGTCATCAGCTCGTCGAGCACCTGCTCGCGGTCCATCGGCGCGCCGGTCTCCTCGTCGCGCGCCTCCATCAGCAGGCGCAGCAGGTCGTCGCGGTCGCCGTGGCCGTTGACGAGGCGGTCCTCGATGATCGCCCGGCCGATCCCCGTCAGCACCTCGGCGCTGCGCATGCCGCTGCGCCAGCGCAGCGGGCGGGTGATCCGTGCCGCGCGCTGGATGGTCGCTCCGGGCAGACGCTGGCCGATCGCGACGCCGGTCGAGCGGC
Organism: Conexibacter sp.; assembly: GCA_035318525.1. GTDB lineage: Bacteria > Actinomycetota > Thermoleophilia > Solirubrobacterales > Solirubrobacteraceae > Conexibacter. Next base: position 3,016 of record DATHEP010000414.1, on the reverse strand, counting down.
CGACCGCGCCGGCCTGGTGCAGGGCGTTGCCGAGCGCCGCGCCGAACGCCTCGGCGTGCCCGGTGAAGTCGTGGCCGACGAGCGCGCGCCCGACGGTGTCGAGCCCGATGTGGAGCACCTCGCTAGCGATCTCGACCTGCTCGCCGTCGGCGCGCTGCGCGGCCCACGCGTCGAGCGCCGTGCCGGCCGCGGCGGCCATCTGGTCGGCGAACGGCGCGAGGTGGCGCTTGGCGAACAGCGGCTGGACGAGCTTGCGCTGGCGCTGCCACAGCTCGCCGCTGCTCGTCACGAGGCCCTTGCCGAGCACGGGCTGCAAGAGCTCGTACTGGTTGGACTTGCGGTAGCCGTCCTGATTGGCCATCAGCACGTGCCGGACCGCCTCGGGTCCGCGCACGATCGCCAGCGGCTGCCGCGGCAGGTCGAACAGGGCGACGTCGCCGTACTGCTCGCCGGCGGCGGTGAGCAGGTTGTGAGCCCGCTCACGCAAGGGGGAGGCCTGCGGCTAGAGTCGCTCGATGCGCGACTGGCCGCCGATCACCGAGCCAGAGTTGCTCGAGCGCCTCGCACTGGACGACGAGCAGTTCGCCGCCTTCGTCTGGAAGCTCATCGCCGCCTGGCCGCGTCGCGAGTTCGATCCGGCAGCGTTCGAGCACGCGCTCGGCTATCCCTGGGAGCGCCCGCCGGGGTCGTACATCCTGTCGGGCGACGACGTCGCGCTGCTGAGGGACGTCGACCCGGCGAAGCGGGAGTCGACGGTCGTCGCCTTCACCGAGGAGCGCCATCCGATCGTGTCCTTCGGCGCCAACGCATCGCCCGCCCGCCTGGCGATGAAGTTCAAGCACTTCCCGAGCGAGCGGGACCGGGAGGTGCTCGTGCTGACGGGCGACCTGCACGACCTCGACGTCGGCGCCGTGCCGTCGGTCCCGCTGCTCGGCTACATGCCCGCCAGCCTCTTCGCCAGTCCCGGGACGGCGGTGCGCGCGGCCGTGATCTGGGTCACGCCCGCACAGGTCGAGCAGTTGGCGTGGTCAGAGATGACCTATCGACTCGGACGTCTGGAGCAGGCGCGCTTCGCGGTCGACGAGGCCGCCCTGGAGATCGATGACCTGTTCGCGTTCGTCGCCCGCCTGGGCGCGTTCTGCATCGACGGGGCACCGGTCGCCCTGGCGGCGATCCCGGCGACGAATCGCACTGCCGCGGCCTTGACGCAGGCGGAGCTGCTCGACGTCGTGGCGCGCCTGGTGCTCGGGCCGGACGCGCATGCCGAGCACCTGATGCGCGCCGCCTGCGACGACATGCCAGCGGTCATGGCGCGCGCAGCGCGGACCGTCTGGCCCTGCGGTCAGCAGCTGGCGTCACGCTGGACGCCGTTTCCGGCGGCGGGCAGCAGACGCTGACGCCGCCACGAACGAGGAGGGCCCCGCATCCGCGGGGCCCTCGCACGTCCTCACATGGAGAGCAGCAAGCCCTACTTGATGAACAGCACCTCGCTGTACTTCGGCAGCGGCCAGAGGTCGTCAGCGACGATCTTCTCGAGCTGGTCGGCGACCGCGCGGACGGCGTCCATCGCGGGGATCACCTTGTCGCGCATGTAGAGGGCCCAGACGGAGGCGGGCTCGTCCTCCTGGTTCTCGGCCGCGTTGACCGTCTCGAGCGCTCTGATCGCGGCGACGAGCTCGGCGACGAGTCCCTCGGTCTCGGTGATCAGGTCGGCGACGCCGGCCTCGCGCAGCAGCGCGAGGTGCCGCAGCGAAGCGGGCAGCAGCATCGTCCGCGCGATCGCCGCGGCCGTCTCGGCCTCGATGTTCAGCTTTACCGCGTACTGCTCGGTGAAGACCTCGTAGCGGGCCCCCAGCTCACGCTCGTTGAGCACCTCGTACTTGGAGAAGACGGCGATCGTCTCCTCTCTCACGAAGTACGGCAGCGCCTCCGGCGTGGTGCGCAGGTTGAGCAGGCCGCGCTCTTCCTCGGCCTCCTTGTGCCACGCCTCCGAGTAGCCGTCGCCGTCGAACACGATGCGCTTGTGCGCGGCCCAGCTCTTCTGCAGCACCGGCCGCAGCGCGTCCTCGAGCGACGCGCCGCCGTTGAGCGCATCCTGCAGCTGCCCGGCGAGCTCGTCGATCGCCTCGGCGACGATCGTGTTGAGGACCGTGTTCGGCAGCGCCACCGAGGCGGTCGAGCCGACCGCGCGGAACTCGAACTTGTTGCCGGTGAAGGCGAACGGGCTCGTGCGGTTGCGGTCGCCGCCATGCAGCGGCATCGGCGGCAGCACCGGCGAGCCGAGGCCGAGCAGCCCGCCGGGCTTCGACTCGCCCGCGACGCCGGACTCGATCGCCTCGTAGACCTCCGCCAGCTCCTTGCCGAGGAAGATCGAGATGATCGCCGGCGGGGCCTCGTTCGCGCCCAGACGGTGGTCCTGGCCGGGCCCGGCGGCGGTCGCCCGCAGCAGCCCCTGGTGCTTGTCGACTGCCTGGATGACGGCCGTGCAGAAGAACAGGAACGACAGGTTGTCGTGCGGCGTGGCGCCGGGCTCGAGCAGGTTGTGGCCCGCGTCGGTGCCCATCGACCAGTTGTTGTGCTTGCCCGACCCGTTCACGCCGGCGAACGGCTTCTCGTGCAGCAGGCAGACGAGGCCGTAGCGGCGGGCGACGTTCTGCAGCACCTGCATCGTCAGCTGCTGGTGGTCGGAGCCGACGTTCGAGTTCTCGAAGATCGGCGCCAGCTCGTACTGCGCCGGCGCGACCTCGTTGTGCCGCGTCTTGATCGGCACGCCGAGCTTCTGCAGCTCGCGCTCCGTCTCGAGCATGTACGCGAGCACGCGCTCGGGGATGGACCCGAAGTAGTGGTCGTCGAGCTCGTGGCCCTTCGGCGGCTTGGTGCCGAACAGCGTGCGCCCGGTCGTGACGAGGTCGGGCCGCTCGAAGTAGTACTGCTCGTCGATCAGGAAGTACTCCTGCTCGGGGCCGACCGTCGTGAAGACGCGCTCGGCGGTGTCGTCGCCGAGCAGTCTCAGCGC
>DATHEP010000413.1:0-9171 GCA_035318525.1 Conexibacter sp. | reverse complement strand
CCGAGCACGGCGCCGATGAGCGAGGTGATGACCGCCTCCCAACGCACGATGCGCTTGACCTGCTTGCGTGAGGTGCCGATCGCGCGCAGCATCCCCAGCTCGCGTGTGCGCTCGTGGATCGTCAGGAACAGCGTGTTGAGGACGCCGAACAGCGCGATCACGAGCGTCAGTGCGAGCAGCACGTAGACGAGCGCGAGCAGCTGGTTGATCTGGTCCTCCTGGTCGCCGATGAACTCGTCCTTCGTGAGCACCTCGACGCTCGGGAAGGCGGTTCTCATCGCTCTGTCGGCGCGCTCCTTGACGGCCTCGACATCCCCGGAGGCGCTCGCCATCAGGAACGCGTCGCCTCTGACGTTGAAGTCGCGCACCAGCACGTCGTTCGGGAACGTGAGGTTCGCGAGCAGGTTCGCCTCGTCGTCGTAGATCCCGGTGACCTCGACGTCGAGTCTCGCGCTTGTCGGCGTCGTCACCGCGAGGCGGTCGCCGACCGTCAGACCGTGGTCCTCGGCCCATCTCGTCGCGAGCAGCACCTCGCCCGGCCCGAGCGCGCGGAGCGTCGCCGCCGAGCCGTCGTCCCAGCCGACGTTGAAGACCTCGCCGATCGACGCCGGGTCGACGCCGGTGACGGTGGGTCTTCCCTCGCCGGCGACGATCGCGCGCGAGAAGCGCACGCCCGAGACGATGCCAACGCCCTCGACGTCAGCCAGCGTCGCGCGCGCGGCGACCGGGACCGGCTGGAAGTTCGTCGTCTGCGCGATCAGCTGGCCCTTGAGGCCGACGTCGACCGCGTCGGCGATCGAGGTCTTCAGGCCCGCGGCGAAGATCGTCACGAAGGCGACGAACGCGACGCCGATCATCAGTGCCGCGGAGGTCGAGGCGGTACGGCGCGGGTTGCGCTGCGCGTTCTCGCGCGCGAGCCGCCCGCTCACACCGCGCAGCGCCTCCAGCGGCTTGCCGACCGCGAGCGCGAGCGGCGTGACGATGTGCTGGGCGAGCATGCCGACGCCGATGAAGATCACGGCCGCGCCCGCGCCGACGAGCGCCGCCGCGTCGCCGCCGCTCGCGGAGCCGAACAGGCCGAGGCACATCAGCGCGACGCCAGCGAGCGAGACGATCGACGCGACCGGCGTGCGCCAGCGCGCCGCGCGGCCGCGCGGCAGGCTCGCCGCCTCCTGCAGCGCGGCGATAGGGGGCACGCGCGTCGCGCGCACGGCCGGCACGAGCGCGGACAACAGCGTGATGATCGTCCCGATCAGGATCGAGACGACCACCGTGCGCGTCTCGAGCACGATGCCGGTCGACGGCAGGTCGGCGCCGAACAGCGTGAACAGCGCGTTGAGCGCCGGCGCCATGGCGAAGCCGGCGAAGAAGCCGACGACCGACGCCAGGAACCCGATCACGAGCGCCTCCCCGACGACGGCACGCAGCACCTGGCGGCGGTTCGCGCCGATCATGCGCAGCAGGGCGAACTCGCGCACGCGCTGGGCGACCGTGATCGAGAACGTGTTGGCGATCAGGAACGCGCCGACGAACAGCGCGATCCCCGCGAACACGAACAGGAACGTGCGCAGGAAGCCGAGCTGGTCCTTGATGTCCTCCGAGTCCGACTGCGCCTGCTGCTCGCCGGTGCGCACGGTCACCTCGTCGCGCGGCAGCGCCGCCGCGACCGCGCGTGCCAGCTCGCCCGGCGTCGTGCCGGGGGCGGCGGCGACCGAGATCTGCGTGAACTCGTCGTCGAGCCCGAGCAGGCGTTGCGCCTCCAGCGGGCTGACGATCGCGATCGCCGCGCCGGCGAGCGAGTTCTCCTCGCCGAACTTCGCGATGCCGACGAGTCTGAAGGACTCCTGCGGCCCGTCGCCGGACAGTCTCACCGCGTCGCCGAGCTCGAAGCCGGCCTTGTCGGCGCTGCCCTTGTCGATCGCCATCTCCCGCGGTCCAACCGGCCGATGCCCCTCGTCGTAGACGAACGGGTCGAACCGGTCCGGGTTCGTGTCGGTGATGAACATCGGCGCGCCGGTCGTGATGAGCGGCTCGTCGTCCTTGTCGTAGATCTGGCCCGGGAGGAAGACCGAGCCGGCGGCGAGCGCGACGCCCGGAACGCTGCGCACGTCGTCGAGCAGGGCAGCTCTCAGCGGCTCCGGGTCGAGCGTCGCGCCCTCCATGTCGCTGCCGAAGATTCTCTTCGGGGTCACGACGACGTCGACGCCTCTGTTGGCCGTCGTGAAGACCTCGTCGAACGATTTGTCGATCGTGTCCGTCAGCAGGTAGGTGCCGGACACGAGCGCCACGCCGAGCACGACGGCGAAGGCGGTGAGCGCGGTGCGCAGCTTGCGTGTGGCGATCCCGCGCAGCGACAGCGCGAGCATCAGCCCACCGTCCGCAAGAGGTCGTGGACCTCGTCGGCCGTCCCTGCGGCGCCGTCGTGGACGATCTTCCCGTCGTCGAGCACGACGACGCGGTCCGCGACGGCCGCGGCGTTCGCGTCATGCGTGACCATCACGACCGTCTGGCCGAGCTCGTCTACGGACATGCGCAGCAGTCTCAGGACCTCGGCGGACGAGGATGAGTCGAGGTTGCCGGTCGGCTCGTCGGCGAAGATCACGGCCGGCTTGCTGATCAGCGCCCGCGCGACCGCGACGCGCTGCTGCTGGCCGCCGGACAGCTCAGACGGGTGGTGCGTGAGGCGGTCGCCGAGGTGAACCGTCGAGACGATCTGGTCGCGCCACGCGTCGTCGACCTTGCGGCCGGCGATCTTCAGCGGCAGCTCGATGTTCTCCTGCGCGGTGAGGACCGGCAGCAGGTTGAACGACTGGAAGATGAAGCCGACCTTGTCCCGGCGCAGCTCGGTCAGCTTGCGGTCGTCGAGCTGGCTGAGGTCGACGCCGTCGATCGCGATGGTGCCGGAGGTCGGCTTGTCGAGCCCCGCGAGCACGTGCATGAGCGTCGACTTGCCGGAGCCGGACGGTCCCATGATCGCCGTGAACGCGCCGACGGGCAGGTCGAGCGTGACGCCGTCGAGCGCCTCGACAGCGGCCTCGCCCTCGCCGAAGCGGCGGTGCAGGTCGGCGGCGGTGACGATTGAGGTCGCAGTCGCGGTCACGGGGGGGTCCTTTCGTCAACAGACTTGCATTTCGCGCTGCGGTGGCCGCAAGCGACCACCTGCACGCGACGTCACCGCTCGGCGCCGGCGGAAGCGACGATCGCCGTGTACGCCTTGGCCGGATCTGGCGCGCCGAAGATCGCCGAGCCGGCCACGAGCAGGGTAGCGCCCTGCTCGGCGCAGGGGCCGGCGGTGTCCGCGTCCACACCGCCGTCGACCTCGAGCGCCGGAACCCGATCCCGCCCGCCCAGCAGCGCGCCCATGCGCGCCAGCTTGCCGAGCGAGGCGGAGATGAACGGCTGCCCGCCCCAGCCCGGGTTGACCGACATGCAGAGTGCGATGTCGAGCATGCCGGCGACCTCTGCGAGCGTCTCCGGCGGCGTGCCCGGGTTGATCGCGGCGCCGGCGGCGCAGCCGGCCTCCGCGATCGCGTGGAGTGCGTAGTGGAGGTGCGGCGTGGCTTCCGCATGGACGGTGATCGAGTCGGCGCCGGCGCGCGCGAACTCGGACACCTGCCGCTCCGGCCGCTCGATCATCAGGTGGACGTCGAGCATCCCCCCGGCGGCGTGCACCTGATCGGCGAGCGCGGAGACGATCAGCGGGCCGATCGTGATCGGCGGCACGAAGTGACCGTCCATCACGTCGACGTGAATCACGCGCGCGCCGGCGTCCATCACCTCTGCGACCTGCGCCCCGAGGCGCGCGAAGTCGGCCGACAGGATCGACGGCGCGACGCGGCGGTCGCGCAGGAGCTCGGAGGCGCGCGCGGTCATCGCGCGGAAGTGTCGCCGATCGACCGGCGTCAGGCCGGCGTCAGACCTGCGTCAGCATCGACGCTCTGCAGTGGTTGCAGGTGAGGATCGCCGTGCTCGACATGCGCACGATCGTCGAGTGCTCGCCGCAGTCCGGGCAGACGGACGACAGCTCGTAGCGGCGCAGGCAGTAGACGCAGCGGTAGCGGCCGGGCATCGCCGTCGGGCGCAGCCATGGCTCGTGGCAGCCCGGGCACTCCGGTCCCAGGTCGACGTCCTGCTCGCTCATGGCCCCGCCGCCGTGCGCATCAGTGCGTGATAGCGCATTCGGCGGATGGGCGCTGCGCCCCCAACCGCGCGTTCGGTCCGTTCCGCCCGCGTCAGGCGAGGCGTCGAAGGCGCGCGAGGAAGAAGCCGTCGGTCCCGTCGCGGTGCGGGAGCAGGTGCAGCTCCCGCTCCTGCGCGAAGCCGTCGTTCGCGGCGAGGAACGCACCCACGACCTGCTCGTTCTCGCGCGGCGAGATCGTGCACGTGGCGTACAGAATCGCACCGCCGGGGCGCAGCGCGGCGGAGCCGGCGACGAGGATCCGAAGCTGCAGCTCCGCCAGCTCCTCGACCGACTCGGGGCGCACGCGCCAGCGCAGGTCCGAGTTGCCCTGCAGCGTGCCGAGGCCCGAGCAGGGCGGGTCGACGAGCACCCCGTCGAACGGGCCGTCGGTGCGCGACTCGGCGGCGTCGGCGGTCTCCACGCTGACGTTCGCGGCCCGCAGGCGGTCGCAGGCGCGGCGCAGCTCGTGGGCGCGTCTCGGGTTGCGCTCGACCGCGACGACCTCCCCGCGAGCGCCCGTCAGCGCCGCGAGATGCGTCGCCTTGCCGCCGGGCGCGGCGCACAGGTCGAGCACGCGACTCCCGGGCTCTGGCGCGAGCAGGCGCGCGGCGGTCATTGCGGCGCGCGACTGGGCGACGAGCGCGCCGCGCCGCCACAGAGGGTCGCCGGCAGCGTCGAACGGGGCGTCGAGCAGGATCCCCTCCGGCAGGTCGGGCGCCGGACGCGCCTCGACGCCGCGGCCGGCGAGCTCCTCGAGGACCTCCTCGCGCGACGCCACGAGCCCGTTGACGCGGAACGAGCTCTCGGCCGGCTCGTTCACTGCGGCCAGCAGGGCGCGCGCGTCGTCGGCGCCCAGCGCCTCCCACCACAGCTCGGCGATCCAGTCGGGCACCGAGTGGCACAGCGCGGCGTCGGCCGGCGTGGCGTCGCCGAGCGCGGCGAGCAGCGCCGCGCCCTCGCGCGAGGCCCGCCGCAGGACGGCGTTGACGAGCTTGAAGCCCGGCCCGCCGCCTGCCTTCGCCAGCTCGACGCTCTGGTCGACCGCGGCATGCGGGGCGACGCCGTCGAGGAACAGCAGCTGCAGGACGCCGAGCCGCAGCGCGTCGCGCACGGGCGCATCGAGCCGCTCGACCGGCCGACCCGCGCAGACGGCGATCACGTGGTCGAGCGTGCGGCGGCGCTGGACCGCTCCGTAGGCGAGCCGCGTCGCGAAGGCGCGCTCGCGCGCCTCGAGGCCGGCGCGCGTCGCCTCGGCGGCGAGCGCTCGGTCCGCATAGGCGCCCTCCTGCTCGACGCGACGCAGGACCGTCGCGGCGACGCGGCGGGCGGGCGAGACGGCGCTGACGGGAGCGGCTTGGGACGGCACGCGTGGATCGTCGCAGCCGCGGGCGGGCAGGCGCCGGGCGGTCGAGGTCGTCCGTGTGTCCGACCTCACCGATGTCGCCCGCAGGCGGAGCTAGGATCGCGCCTGTGCAGACCGTGCTCGCCGCCGCGCTGGCACCCGTCCAGCAGGAGTACCTGCTGGAGGCGCGTCAGATGCAGGCGATGTCGTTCATGGTGCACATCCCGCTGACGTGCTTCGGGATCGCCTTCCCCGCGGTCGTGCTGTTCGTCGAGTGGTTGTACCTGCGCACCGGAGATCCGCTGTACCGCACGCTCGCGCGCCGCTGGACGCGGATCATGGTCGCGCTGTTCGCGGTCGGCGTCGTGACGGGCACGATCCTCTCGTTCGAGCTGGGGATGCTGTGGCCGGAGTTCATGGCGACGTTCGGCTCGGTCTTCGGGCTGTCGTTCGCGCTCGAGGGCTTCGCCTTCTTCCTGGAGGCGATCTTCATCGCGATCTACGTCTACGGCTGGGACCGCCTCTCCCCCCGCATGCACTTCCTCAGCGGGTTCCCGATCGTCGTGACAGGCGTGCTGGGCGCGGCGACGGTGATCGCCGTCAACGGCTGGATGAACAACCCGAGCGGCTTCAGGCTTGTGGACGGCAAGGTGACCGACGTGCAGCCGTGGAAGGCGCTGTTCGGCAACGACTTCTTCTGGCACGAGCTCGTGCACATGTACTTCGCCGCCTACATCGTCGTCGGCTTCCTGCTCGCCGGCGCCTATGCGTACGGGAAGCTACGCCACGGCAGATGGGGCCGCTACGAGCGCACCGCGCTCGCGATCCCGCTCACGATCGCGGCGCTCGCGGCGCCGGCGCAGCTGCTCGTCGGCGACTGGGCGGCGCGCGAGGTCGCGAACCACCAACCCGTCAAGCTGGCCGCGTTCGAGGGACTGCAGGAGACGACGAAGGGCGCCTCCGAGCACCTGCTCGGCTGGTACGAGGAGGACACCGGCGAGATCAAGGGCGGGATCGCGATCCCCGACCTGCTGTCGCTGCTCGCCTACCACGACCCGGACGCGACGGTGAGAGGGCTCGACTCGGTGCCCGCGGACGACCGCCCGGACGCGATCAACGTCGTGCGCTTCGCGTTCCAGACGATGGTCGGGATCGGGACGCTGCTGGCGGCGATCGGCGCCTTGGTGCTGTGGGTGCGCTGGAGACGCAAGCGGCTGCCGCAGTCGGTGTGGCTCTACCGCGCGCTCGTGCTCGCCGGGCCGCTGTCTGTCGTGGCGCTGATCTGCGGCTGGATCGTGACCGAGGTCGGGCGCCAGCCGTGGGTCGTCTACGGCTCCATGCGGACCGAGGAGGCCGTCACGGGCGCCGACGGGATCCCGGTCGGCTTCGCGCTGCTGGCTTTGGTGTACGTCGGCCTGCTGGCGGCCGTGTGGTGGATCCTGCGGCGGTTGGCGCGCGCGCCGCTGGGCGGCGCCGACGACCCGCAACCGACGGCCGCCAGCGGCGACGAGGCGCGGCCCGCGGAGGGCACGTAGCGCGATGGGCCTCGACGAGATCCCGCTGCTGCTCGCGCTGGTCGGTTTGACGGCCTACGCGGTGCTCGGCGGGGCCGACTTCGGTGCCGGCACGTGGCAGCTGCTCTCCGGCCGCGGGCCGCGGGGAGCCCGAATCCGCGAGCACGCGCACGAGGCGATGGCGCCCGTGTGGGAGGCGAACCACGTCTGGCTGATCTTCGTGCTCGTCGTGATGTGGACGTGCTACCCGGTCGCGTTCGGCTCGATCGTCTCGACGCTGTCGATCCCGCTGTTCGTGGCGGCGATCGGGATCATCTTTCGCGGCACGTCGTACGCGTTGCGCGCCGGCACCTCGCAGTCGCGGGAGCTGCGCACGATCGACGCCGTGTTCGGCGTCGCCTCCCTGCTCACGCCGTTCGCGCTCGGGACCGTGATCGGCGCGATCGCGGACGGCCGCGTCCCGGTCGGCAACGCCGCCGGCGACCTGTGGACGAGCTGGACAGGTCCGCTGTCGCTGATGATCGGCGTGCTGGCAGTCGCAACCGGCGCCTACCTCGCCGCGGTCTACCTGGCAGCGGACGCCGTGCGTCGCGACGACGAGGAGATGGAGCGGGCGTTCCGGGTGCGGGCGCTTGGCGCGGGTGTCGTGGCGGGCGGGCTGGCGGTGGCGGGGCTGGTGGTCCTCGAAGACGCCGCCCACGACCTCTACGAGGAGATCGTGAGCGGGTCGGCGCTGCCGGCGCTCGTGGTCTCCGCACTCGGTGGGCTGGGGACGCTGGCGCTCGTCTGGACGCGGCGGTACGAGTGGGCCCGCTACAGCGCCGCGCTCGCCGTCGCCGCGATCGTCGCCGGCTGGGCGTTGGCGCAGCAGCCGGAGCTGCTGCCGGGGCTGACGGTGTCCGAGGCGGCCGCGGGCGACGACACGATGATCGCCGTGATCGTGTCCGTGGCGGCCGGCGCGCTCGTGCTCGGACCATCGCTCGCGTTGCTCTTCACGTTGACGCTCCGCGGGCGGCTGGGCTACGAGGAGGACGCGGCCGGTGCGCCGACCGCGTCGGTGCCCGTCCGAGCGCTCGAGGCGGTTCGCACGGGCCTGCTCGCGCGCGTCTCGATCGCCTGCCTGCTCGTCACGCTCGGCTTCCTCACGATCGCCGACGCCGGCTGGGCGCACGCGATCGGTGTGATCGCACTGGTGGCCTGCGTCATCACCGGCTTCCGCGCCGCCGTGCCGGTGGAGCCGGAGGCGCCTTCCGACCGAACTGCGTGAATCCGACCACCTATGCGGTGGTCTGGTCAACGCGGATGCGGAAGGTCGTGCCCGCGCAGGTAGTCGGCGGCGGACATGGGGCGCTTGCCGGGCGGTTGGACCTCGGTGAGGTCGAGGGCGCCGTCGCGGGTGGAGAGCACCAGACGTCCGTCCTCGTTGCCCAACGTGCCGGCCGGCAGTGCCGACCCCGCGGCGAGCCGAGCGCCGCGCACGCCGAGCAGCGACCCGTCCGGCAACTCCAGCAGCGCACCGATGTGCGGAGTGAGGGCGCGGACGACGCGGTCGAGCTCGGCGGCGGGCTGCTCCCGCGGGTCGAGCCGGCGGTCCTTGGCCGTGATCTTGTCCGCGTAGGTGACCGCGGACTCGTCCTGCTCCTCGAACGCCGGTCGTTCGTCGAGCGCGCGGAGGAGCAGGTCGCCGCCGAGCTGCGCGAGGCGCGGCGCGAGCGTGCCGTAGGTGTCATCCGCCGCGATCGGCTCGCGCTCGACGAGGCACACGGGCCCGCTGTCGAGGCCGGCCGTCACGCGCATGATCGCGACGCCGGTCTCCTCGTCGCCGGCCATCATCGACCGCTCGACCGGCGCCGCGCCGCGCCAGCGGGGCAGCAGCGACGGGTGGACGTTGAGCATCTCGTGCTCGGACAGCAGCGGCTCGGTCAGCAGCGCGCCGAACGCGCAGACGACGACCGCCTCGGGAGCGACCGAGGCGATCCGTGCGCGGGCCATTTCCTCGTTGACGTCGTCGGGCTGCGCCACGTCCAGCCCGAGCGTCTGCGCGGCGTGCCAGACCGGCGGAGCGACGAGCCGCCGACCGCGTCCGGCAGGCCGGTCCGGCCGCGTGACCACGAGCACCGGCCGGTGCGGCGAGG
>DATHEP010000412.1:0-2272 GCA_035318525.1 Conexibacter sp. | reverse complement strand
CGCGGGAACGACGGGTCGGTCTTCGAGCGTCTGCAGAGCGAGAAGACCGACCCGCGGCGGTTCGGCACGAGCTGCTGGTGGACGCAGGCGTTGCAGAGCCCGGCGGGCGGCGGCGCGGGCGCGCGGGGCGGCTCGGGCGGCGGATCGGCCATCGGCAGGTCACTATACTTTTTGAAGCATGAGAACGTTCCGACGGCTGCTCGGCTTCCTCGCCCCGTACAAGCGGGGCGTCGCGCTGTCGTTCGGACTCGCGGCTGCGGCGATGGCGGCGTCGGTGACGATCCCCTTCCTGACCGGCCGCGCGATCGACTCGATCCGCCGCGGCGACCGCTCGGACCTCGTCTGGCTCGCGATCGCCGTCGGCGTCGCGGGGCTGCTGCGGCTGGCGCTGAGCGTCGGCCGCCGCCTCATCGGCGGCAGAGTCTCGCTCGGCGTCGAGTACGACCTGCGGGCGCGCATGTACGGCCACCTGCAGTCGCTCGAGCTCGGCTTCTTCGACCGTCAGCAGACCGGCCAGCTGATGTCGCGCACGACGGTCGACCTGCAGGGCGTGCGCTTCTTCCTCGGCTACGGGCTCGTCTTCATCGGTCAGGCGCTGTTCACGATCCTGCTCGCCGCCGTCGCGATGTTCCTGCTGCGGCCGGAGCTGGCGCTGCTCGCGCTCGCGCCAGTCCCGTTCGTGATCGTCGTCGCCTACCGCTACGGCCGCCGCTCGCGCCCCGCGATCCAGGAGGTCCAGCAGCGGATCGCCGAGCTGACCGCGGAGGCAGAGGAGAACGTCTCCGGCGTGCGCGTCGTGAAGGCGTTCGCGCGCGAGGACCGCCAGCTTCACCGCTTCCATCACCGCGTCACGCGCGTCTTCGACCAGTCGATGTACTCGACCCGCCTGCAGGCCTTCTACGCGCCGTTCATCGGCTTCCTGCCGAACCTCGGCCTCGCCGCGATCCTCTTCGCCGGCGGGCGCGAGGTGATCGCCGGCACGATCACGCTCGGCACGTTCACGGCCTTCTACGCCTACCTGCTGATGCTGATCGGGCCGATGCGCACGCTCGGCTTCATGCTCGGCTCCGCGCAGCGTGCGACCGCCGCCGGCGAACGCATCTTCCAGGTGCTCGATCGCGAGCCGCGGATCGTCGCGCCGCCGGGCGCGCCACCGCTGCCCGAGGGCAACGGCCGCGTGGAGCTGCGCGGCGTCTCGCTGACGTACGAGGGCGCTTCGCAGCCGGCGCTGCGCGACGTCGACCTGGCGGTCGAGGCCGGCACGACGGTGGCGCTCGTCGGCGGGACCGGCTCCGGCAAGACGTCCCTCGTGTCGCTCCTCCCCCGCCTCTATGACGTGACCACCGGCGCGGTGCTGATCGACGGCGCGGACGTCCGCGGTGTCGACCCGAGATCGCTGCGCCGCGAGATCGCCGTCGTGACTGACGATCCTTTCCTCTTCTCCGCATCCGTGCACGACAACGTCGCCTACGCGCGGCCGGACGCCACGCGTGAGGAGGTCGAGGCCGCCACCCGCCGCGCACACGCCGACGGCTTCGTCCGCGACCTCCCCGACAGCTATGACACGATCGTCGGCGAGCGCGGGCTGACGCTGTCCGGCGGCCAGCGCCAACGGATCGCGATCGCCCGCGCGCTGCTCGCGAACCCGCGGATCCTCGTGCTCGACGACGCGACCTCGTCGGTCGACGCGTCGACCGAGCAGGAGATCAAACAGGCGCTGCGCGAGGTGATGGGCGGCCGCACGACGTTCGTGATCGCTCACCGCCTCTCGACGATCGCGCTCGCGGACGAGATCGTCGTGCTGGAGCACGGCGCGATCGCCGCGCAGGGCACGCATGAGGAGCTGGTCGAGCAGGAGGGCCTCTACCGCGCGATCGTCGAGAAGGGACTGCCCGACCAGGTCTTCCTCACGCGCAAGGACCTCGAGCGCGAGGTGGCGGGGCTGTGAGCACGCGTGACCCAAGACGAGATCGAGACGGCGGCGCCCCCGAGCGCGAGCCCCGCCCCACCCGCGCACGCGACGAGGGCTTCTCCGCGCTCGGCTCCGGCGCGATCGGCCGCGAGACGACGGCCGGGCGCGAGGCCGACCGCCTCGCCGACCTGCGCCGCCGCCTGCGCCAGACCGGCGGACGCGGCCGCAAGCTGCGCGGCCTGATCGTGCTGCTGCGCCCCTACCGCGCTCGCGTCGCCCTGATGTTCGTCGCGCTCCTGTTCGCCACCGGCGCCGCGCTCGCCCCCGCCCCGCTCGCCAAGGTCGCGATCGACCAGGGCA